>NZ_QROQ01000020.1:0-35323 GCF_003475115.1 Collinsella sp. AF37-9
GGGCTTCGCGAACTTCCAAAACCAAGCACCCCGCCCCGGCCCCGGCAATGTAATTTTGGCTGACCATAGTTAGATGCACGGTTTCCAAGGCAGTAACAGCCAAGTCCCCATTACATTAAAAAATATCAGCCCCCGCATATCGAAACGGTCGAGAGGGCCTTGCCCGGCGGGGTGGCCTTGCTCCGGGAAGTTCGCGAAGCCCACTTCCCGGAGCAAGGCAACCCGCCCGGAGCAGGCCCCAGCGCGAGACCATCCAGCAATGCGCTCCCCGAGCAATCGCTCACCGCTGGTTGCGCAAAAGTCAGCGAGCGAGTTCCAGGTGCCCCAGGTCGCCGCGAAAGAGGAGCGACGCGTACTTCTTGTACGCGAGCGACGGTTTGAACGGCGAGATGGGGTGCCTGGAACCCGCGCAGCGTCGAGCCATTACGCGGTTTGGTAAAACCGCGTAACTAAGTTACTCGTTGTCGCCTGCGGTCATTTGGGTTGCGGAGAGCGTGCCGTCGGCGGCAGTTGCAGCCGCAGCGTCGGGCCAGACCCAGTCAGTGAAGGCCGGGTGATCGAAGCCCTCGTTGCACGCGAACTCAAAGGCCTCGGTGCGGAATGCCTCCCACTCGTCAATCTGCTCTGCAAACTTGTCGGCGTCGACCATGCGCAGCACGTCGGCGGCCAAAGCCCAACGATCCATGTTGTTCAGACGCAGCATGTCGAACGGCGTGGTCGTGGAGCCCTTCTCCTCGTAGCCGTGGACGCGGAAGGCATCGTGGCCGGGGCGGTTCCAGATCAGGCGGCGAATCGTGCCGGCATAGGCGTGGAACGCGAAGAGGACGGGCTTCTCGCCGCAGCCGAACAGCTCAGCCCAGCGCTCGTCGCTGAGAGCCTGGTCGTTCTCGCAGACGTTCTGGATCTTGAGCAGATCGACCACGTTGACGAACCATACCTTGATGCCCAGCTCGCGCAGCATGTCGGTTGCAGCCAGAGCCTCGAGCGTCGGCACGTCGCCGCAGGTGGCGACCACGACATCGGCCTCGGCGAGCGAATCGGCGGTCGATGCCCACTCCCAGGTCGCAACGCCCTCGGCGAGCTCCGCCTTGGCCTCGTCGACCGTCTGGAAGGTCGGAGCAGGCTGCTTGCCGCAGAAGATGGCGTTGACGCAGTCGGTGGACTGGTAGACGCGCTCGGCAACGGCAAGGGCCATGTTGGCGTCGGCCGGATAGTAGGCATTCACGATGTGCGTGTCGTTGGCCTTGTTGAGCAGCAGGTCGATAAAGCCGGGGTCCTGGTGCGAGAAGCCGTTGTGGTCCTGACGCCAGACGTGGCTCGACAGCAAAATGTTAAGGCCGCTGATGGGGGCACGCCACGGAATCTCGCGCTTGGTAGCCTCGAGCCACTTGCAGTGCTGGTTGACCATGGAGTCGACCACATGGACAAAGCTCTCGTAGGAGCTCCACACGCCGGAGCGGCCGGTGAGCACGTAGGCCTCGAGGAAGCCCTCGCACTGGTGCTCGGACAGCTGCTCGACGACCTTACCGGAGCCTGCCAGCAGCTCGTCGTTGGCCTCGTCCTCGTAGAAGCCGGCGTCCCACTGCTTCTTGGTCACCTTGTAGGCAGCCTGCAGGCGGTTGGACGCGGTCTCGTCGGGACCGAAGATGCGGAAGTCATCCATGTTCTTGGCCAGAACGTCGGCAGTGTACTCACCAAAGACGCGGGCGGCCTCGGTGGAGCCCCAGCCATGACCATTAGTGTCGACGGGGACCTCGTGGGCATGAATATCGGGCAGCTCGAGCTCGCGACGCACCTTACCGCCGTTCGCGTTGGGGTTGGCGCCGACGCGCAGCTCGCCGGTCGGCATAAAGGCCGTCACCTCGGGGCGCACCTGGCCCTCGGGCGTAAAGAGCTCCTCGGGCTTGTAGGAACGCAGCCACTCACGCAGCACGCGGAAGTGCTCGTGGGTGTCCTTGGCACTCGCCAGCGGCACCTGATGCGCGCGCCAGGAGTCCTCGGTCTTCTTGCCGTCGATCTGCTTGGGGCAGGTCCAGCCCTTGGGCGTGCGGAACACAATCATGGGGTAGGCCGGGCGGACCACGGTCTCGCCTGCGGCGGCCTGGGCCTGCGCGGTTGCCTTGATGTCACAGATCTCATCGAAGACCTGCTCAAACAGGGCAGCGAAACGCGCATGAATGCTTGCGTGGCTCTCGTCGTCAAAGCCGGCGACAAAGAAGTGCGGCTTATAGCCCATGCCCTCAAAGAACTTGGTGAGCTCTTCGTCGGACACGCGGGCGAGGATGGTGGGGTTGGCGATCTTGTAGCCGTTGAGGTGCAGGATCGGCAAAACGATACCGTCGGTTGCCGGGTTCACGAGCTTGTTGGATTGCCAAGAGGTCGCGAGCGGGCCGGTCTCGGACTCGCCGTCGCCCACCACGGCCACGGCCAACAGGCTCGGGTTGTCCATGACGGCACCGTAAGCGTGGCTGAGCGTGTAGCCGAGCTCGCCGCCCTCGTGGATGGAACCGGGCGTCTCGGGCGCAAAGTGGCTCGGGATGCCGCCGGGATAGGAGAACTGGCGGAAGAACTTCTGCAGGCCTGCCTCGTCATTGGTGATGTCGGGGCGAATCTCGCGGTAGGTGCCGTCGAGCAGCGACTGAGCAGTACCGGCGGGGCCACCGTGACCAGGGCCCATCAAGAAGATAGCATTCTGGTTGTGGTCGGCGATCAGTCGATTGACGTGACCGAGCAGGAAGTTGATGCCGGGCGTGGTGCCCCAGTGGCCAACCAGGCGGTGCTTAACGTCCGGACGACCGAAGTCGCGCACCTCACCGGTTTTCTCGTCGACAAAGTCGGGGCGCATTAGCGGGTTAGAGCGAAGGTAGATCTGACCGACGGACAGATAGTTCGATGCGCGCCAATACAGGTCGACGCCCTCGAGCTCGGAAGCCGGCACCTCGTGGCCCAGCTTTTGCCACGGCGTCCCCAGTGTTTTAGCCATTGTTTATGTCCCTTCGCTGTGCGGTCACCCTCCAATACGGCAACCTTTCGTTGGGACCAGTATATTTGCTAAAACGTTTTATCATGGTGAAAAAACGTTTTACCACCCTTATCAATCCCATCGATTAGCAAAACGCGACATTCACCTGCGGCGTTGATTGTCACAGGTGCTCCACATTCGGTCTCTGCAAATTGGTAAACGTGTTTAGTTGTGTTTAGTAAGCTCGAGCACGCTGTCCTTAACGATAAGCTCCGGCTCCAGAACGACCTCTTCGGCACGCCTGCCGCCCCTACCGGCAAGACGCTTGGACATGCAGCCAAAAGCATGCTCCGCAAGGACACCAGGGTCCTGCTCAATCGCGGTCAGTGCCGGCTCAAAGAGAACGTCGGCCGCCGAGTTGTCATAGCTCACCACCGAGATATCGCCCGGGATGCTCTTCCCCATCTCGTGCAAGCGCTTGAGCAAACCGAGGGCAATGTTATCCGAGCTTGCGAACACGGCAGTGGCGTCAGTTGCGAGCACTGCCTCCGAGGCCTCGTATGCGCTCGGAATGTAGTACTCGCTCTCAAACTCCAAACGCGCGTCGATCGGCAGGCCAACCTCGCGCAGCGCGCGCTCATAGCCGGCAAGTCGCTTGCGACCCGTATTGGAACGGCGGGCATTAACCAGGCAGGCAATACGGCGGTGGCCTTGCTCGATCAGATAGCGGGTGGCCATATAGCCGCCCATCTCGTGGTCGAACATCACCTTGTCGCACTCGAGCCCCTCAATGGCACGGTCGACCATTACGGCCGGGATGGGCAGGTGGCTGACCTCTTCGCGCAGGGCGCGGTCATCGGAGAACTCGTCACCCACCACCAGGAAGACGCCATCAACGCCGCGCGTCACCAGCTGGCGCAGCAGCTCCAGATCGTCATCGGCGCTTCCGCCCGAGCTGGTAATGAAGAGCGCATAGCCGTCCTCGCGGCAGCGCTTTTCCAGGCTACCGGCGAGCGAGGCAAAAAAGCGGCTCTCGATGTTAGGGACGATAAGGCCCAGCGTGCGCGACTCGCGCATGACCAGGCTGCGCGCAATCTGGTTGGGAACATAGTGGTTGCGCGCCGCGACCTCTTTGATGAGCTTGCGGTTTTCTTCCGAGATGCGACAGGGCCGATTATTGAGAACAAGCGAGACCGACGAGGGGGAAAGCCCCACCTCCTGGGCGATCTGCTTGAGGGTGACTTTGTTGGCCATCTCGCTCCTTCCGGGTTTACGCGCAATTTCTTGAAAGTATAGCGACTACCCCTCTACCTCGGTGATAAACACTTTACCAATCCGGTGGACGGCTGTTTTATCGCCGCCAGCGCACCAAATCCGTCCGGGTGGGGTATATTGCAATCGATTGATGACAACGACCACCAAAAGGCGGATATTCGTATGCACGAGAACGATTTTTTTAACGAGGACCTGCTGTGCGCGCTCGCTGGCGTTGCCGGCGAGGACAACGTGCTGATGAGCGAGCCCATGCGCGAGCACACCACGTTTAAGATCGGCGGTCCGGCCGACGTCTTTGTCACGCCCGATACTGAGCAGGGCCTCGTCGCCACGCTCGATACCTGCTATCGCTGCAATCTACCACTCACCATCGTGGGCAACGGCTCCGACTTGCTCGTCGGCGACAAGGGCATCCGCGGCGTCGTCGTAGCGCTGGGCGAGGGCCTCTCCGACATTACGGTCGACGGCACGCACGTCACGGCGGCAGCCGGCGCCTTGCTTTCCGATGTCGCAGCCGCGGCAGCCGAGGCCGGCCTTACCGGCATGGAGCCCATCTCGGGCATTCCCGGATCGGTCGGCGGTGCCTGCTACATGAACGCCGGAGCATACGGCGCTTGCATGGCCGATGTGCTGGAGTCCGTGCGCGTCTACAAGCCCGCGCGCATGCTCGACGACGGCACCCGCGGTAGCGGCAGCATTATTGAGTTCGATGTCGATGAGCTCAACCTGGGCTATCGCAAGAGCCGCATTGCCGACGACGGTTTCGTCGTGCTTTCGGCCACTTTCAATCTCGCCCCGGGCAACGCCGCGATGATCAAGGCCGACATGGACGACTACCGCCAGCGCCGCGAGGACAAGCAGCCGCTCGACATGCCGAGTGCCGGCTCCACCTTCAAGCGCCCCGAGGGCTACTTTGCCGGCAAGCTCATCATGGACGCCGGCCTGCGAGGACACGCCATCGGCGGCGCGCAGGTGAGCGAAAAGCACTGCGGCTTCATCGTCAACGCCGACCACGCCACCGCCGCCGATGTCGACGAACTCATCCGCCACATCCAAACAACCGTCAAAGACCAATTCGACGTAGACCTCGAACCCGAAGTCCACCGAGTCGGCGAATTCCTCTAAAAAAGAAGGCCCCGAAAGGGGCCTTCACTTTCTTTTATTCAGACAACCAATCCGGTGCGTAGCGCCCCGAACCCGAGAGGGCCGCGTGCCCGCCCGCAATATATTTGATTGATCGCGAGTTCCGCACGCAAAGAAGGCCACTTAATGTGGCCTTCGTCTTGCGCAGGACTGCCCGAGCAGGCAATCAAGTATATTGCGGGCGGGCACGCGGCCCAACTTGCGTTACGACAGCGCAATACCGCCGAGCCAGCCCCAGCGCACGCCAGAGCCAGTACCGTAGAACCGAATAAACGCATCAAGTGACTTAGACGTAATGGAGCCCTCGTTGCTCATAACGATGCCGCCACCAACATAGATGCCCACGTGTCCGTACAGCAGGCCCGGCGTACCGGTACCACTGTGCGACGAGTCGGCCACGATCATGCCCACCTGCAGCGCCGAACGATCGGAGCTGTAGCACCAGGCGTTAAACATGTCGCACGCGTTGCCGCCAAAGTAGCCCACGCCGGCGTTGCGGAATACGTTGGTAACCCAAGCGGCGCACCAGTTCAGGCCAGGCGAAGGGGTGGAGTAGCATGCGTTGACGACGGCCTGCTGCTTGCCCGAGCCGGCATTCTGTTGCGGAGTTCCGGGCGCATACGATCCGCCACCCGAGCTTGAACCACCCGAGTAGGAATTGTTCTTGTTTGCGGCAGCCGCGGCAGTAGCAGCCTTCCTGGCAGCCTCCTCTGCCTGGGCGGCAGCGAGAATCTCGGAATCACGCTGGGCCATGAGTTCCTTGACATCGTCGGAGAGGCCGTTCAGAACTGTCTGGACCTCCTGCTGCTTGGCCTGCATGTCCTGCATCTGAGCAGTCTGCTGGTCCTTGAGCTTCTCCAGGTCGGCCTTTTGTGATTCGAGCTCGGTCTTCTGTGCGTCGAGCTCAGCCTGAATCGTCTGGATATCCTCGATGGCATCGCGGTCGCTCTTGTTGATCTTCTCAACGTAATGCGCGTTGGCGACGAGTTCCTCAAACGAGCCAGAGGCCAGCAGCAGCGACAGGATGTTCGTACCGCCGGACTTGTAGCTGGCGGCCACGCGATCGGAAAGGTCGTTGCGCTTCTTCTTGAGCTCGGCCTTCTTTTCATCGATCTGGGCCTGCGTGTCGTCAATCTTGCCCTGGACATTCTCGATGTCGTTGAGGGTCTGGGCATTCTTGTTGGCCAGCGCCGCATACTCATTTGCGATGCTGTCGAGCTGGGCCTGAACCTCGTCGAGTTGGGCCTGGGCGGCATTCAATTTATCGGTGGTTTCTTTGGAAGCCTCCGCCGCATGGGCGCGAGTGGGCAGGCCAAAAAGAACTGCCGCAGAAGCGGCGCCGAACAGGGCCTTAAGGGCAGTGCGGCGCGAGAGCTCCTGGGAAAGGATGGAATCGCTGTTTGGTGACATATGTACTCCGTTACATGCTTATTTATATGTCGCTCAACTCATACATATTAGCGTACATATGGCGCGTCCCAACGATTTCCACGAACGGCAGGAAACTACAAGGTCGGCGGCTCGTAAGCAATTGTCAAATTTGAGGTAACAATTGAGCAAGCTCTTATATGAGTACGTTAACATAATCCTCTGCTTTTCCTACAGTGCACCATTTGGGCGTCCCCGCCTGCGCTATACTCCCCTCTAGAAGTGTTCCTGATTCGATAGGAGACTACATGTCCAAAGCACTCGACCCCAAAGACACCTGCGTCCTCGTTACCGGTGGCGCCGGCTTTATCGGCTCGCACACCGTCGTTCAGCTGCTCGAGGGTGGCTACCAGGTCGTCATCGTCGATGATCTCTCCAACTCCAGCGCCGTCGCCGTCGACCGCGTCAAGACCATCGTGGGCGACGAAGCCGCCAAGAACCTCACCTTCTACAAGGCCAACGTGCTCGACCGCGATGCGATGAACAAGATCTTCGATACCCATCAGATCGACCGTGTCATCCACTTTGCCGGCTTTAAGGCCGTCGGCGAGTCGGTGAGCAAGCCCGTCGAGTACTACCACAACAACATCGAGAACACCCTGGTGCTCATCGACGTCATGCGCAACCATGGCTGCAAGTCCATCATCTTCTCGAGCTCCTCGACCGTCTACGGCGACCCGGACAACCCGCCCGTCACCGAGGAAGACCCCAAGAAGCCCGCAACCAACCCCTATGGCTGGACCAAGTGGATGATCGAGCAGATCCTTATGGACGTCCACACCGCCGACCCCGAGTGGGACGTCGTGCTGCTCCGTTACTTCAACCCCATCGGCGCTCATCCGTCGGGCCTGATCGGCGAGGACCCCAAGGGCATCCCCAACAACCTGGTGCCCTATGTCGCCCAGGTCGCCGTGGGCAAGCTCGAGGCCGTTCAGGTCTTTGGCAACGACTACCCCACCCCCGACGGCACCGGCGTGCGCGACTACATCCACGTGTGCGATCTGGCCTCTGGTCACGTTGCCGCCCTTAACTGGATGAACGGCAAGACCGGCGTCGAGATCTTTAACCTGGGCACCGGTACCGGCACCTCGGTACTCGAGGTCGTCGCCGCCTTCTCCAAGGCTTGTGGCAAGGAGCTGCCCTACGTGATCCGCGAGCGCCGCGCCGGCGACATCGCTGCCAACTGGTGCGATGCCTCCAAGGCCGAGCGCATGATGGGCTGGAAGGCCCAGTACGACATCGCGGACATGTGCCGCGATAGCTGGAACTGGCAGAGCCACAACCCCAACGGCTTCGCCGACGCCGAGTAGCCACTCCCCCGTGCTAGGTTTTGTGGCATGCCTCAAAACCTAGCACGCGACATGCTCGGCACATGCCGCTTCCTGCATGGGTAGATTTCTAGACATGTCCCAAAAATCTACTGGCCCCGGCCTCCAATGTGAGGTCGGGGCTTTTTAGGAACTCGTTCTCGAGCTCGAGCTCGCGCATGCACTTGCGGCCGCCGCGACCGGGTGGTTGGTCAGCTCCTTCTTCCTGACCGTCACCCATCTTCCCAGGGTCTTCTCGTTGATGCCGAGGTCGGCTGCCACTTGGGCGATGGGCTTCCCCGACGCGGCGGCGAAGTCTGCGGCCTCGGCGCGGTACCCCGCTGTGTAGGAGGGCCCGTCTGCCATGACTGACACTCCTTTCTTTTTGGCGCTGAAACGATTATCGCCGCTCAACGCCATTCCTCTAAGTCAAGTGTCCTTGAATACGATACAGTTCAAATGGACGAGGAGAATCTGGCGCTCCTCTCGATGAGCCCGGAGAGGTCCCTGGTCGTCACCTTCCCCCGCGCGAACGCGAAGCGGACGGCGGCGAGCCATGTCCTCACCGCGCGTTCCATTTAGGGAGTCCTCGAGAAGTCGATCTCTCTGTGCGATAATCGAGCTATTGAGTCTCGCGAGTTTAGAGCTGGTGATATGCATTGAAAATCAAGATGAAAAACATCGGCAGGGTCGCTGAGGCCGATATCGAGATTAATGGTATTGCCGTGATCGCCGGGGAGAACGGGACGGGGAAAAGCACGGTTGGAAAAGCGCTTTATGCGGCCTTCAACAGCATGTCCGATTCGGAGAACAAAATCGACCGCATGAGGCGCAATAGTGTTGAGCGCGCCATCAGGAAGGCATATGTGGGAAGCCCTCTCGACTCCACGTCTCGCCACAGGCGAACTGCTGGAAGAATGAATAGTTTCATCGACAGGGTTTTTTCGGGCGAGTGCACGAGGGACGAGCTTATTGATGAGATAAAGGAGTATTACGGGGAGGAGATCTCCCGTGAGATCGAATCCGATTTCACGAATGGCGTAGCAGGAGTTGCCGATCAGATTATCGAGATCATGGATATCTCCGATGATGAGGTATTTCGTGCGATTGCGACAAACAGGTTCCGAAGCGAGTTCAACGGCCAGATCAATTCGGTTTTCGGCGAAGAGCCCGGGAAGGTCGAACTCCAGATAAAGGACGCATCTACGGTTTTCTCGGTTGCAAGTGACGAGGTGGCGGAGGTGCACGATAGGAGGGTTTTGCGATTCAGGGCGCATTATCTGGACGACCCGTTCCTGATCGATTCTCTCGGAGGACCCTACGGCCCCGCTTTTCGGTTCAAGCCCCTCCTTGGACACCAGGAGGAGCTGCGGCAAGATTTGATTCAGGCGACCATCCGTAACGATGACAGCGAGTCCTCGCTGTTCGAAGAGATCGCGAAGGAGCGACACCTGAAGGTTCTCATGGACAAGGTTTCCTCCTTATGTCCGGGGCATTTCGAGAGGAGCGAAAGTCGCGGTCACCTTACGTATCTCGAAGAGGGCTTCGCTCGGGGGTTGGAGCCTGGGAACCTTTCTGCTGGCTTGAAGACGTTCGCCATCATGAAGGTGCTCTTGAAGTCCGGCGCGCTAGATGCCGGAGGGACTATTATCCTCGATGAACCCGAGATTCATCTTCATCCTGCATGGCAGCTGGCCTTCGCCGAGATAATCGTGCTGCTCCAGAAAGAGCTCGGGATGCACGTCTTAATGAGCACCCATAGTCCATATTTCCTGAATGCGATCGAAGTGTATTCTAAGAAGCACGCTGTTGATGGATTGTGCTCATATTATCTTGCGGAGACCTGCACTGATGGACGCTCTCGCTTTGCCGATATAACCGGCTCGACTGAGGTCGCCTACGAGAAGCTGGCGGCTCCTTTTGATACGCTTGAGAGGGAGGAGTACGGCCTTGAGTAGCGACCTGTGCGCCTCCTGCCCTCATCCGAACTCTCCCGCGGTGCCAGATGGCAGCGATGGTTGCTCCCGTTGCAGGACCTGTATCCTAAGGGACTGCACGTCGACCATCTCCAAAACATCCAGAGACGGGAGCGTCTCTCTTGTGGATGACGATTTGCCTGTTGTCAATTTTGACTCTGTTAAAGAATGCTACTGCAAGAAGGTCAATAGGTGGATGCAACTCCCGCGCTCCGCCGATGCGCTGTATTGCGATCGGGAAACGTTATATCTAGTCGAATTTAAAAACGGCAGTCTGAAGGAGACGCTGGGGAAGAGGCTCAATCCCAAGGATGACGAAGAGCTTGGTATCAATCTTGGCCAAAGGGACGCCCTCATCGAGAAGTGCAAGGACAGCGTTTTGATCTGCTCGGACCTGTGGGGAAAGAGGACGAGATGGTTTCGCGAGCACTGCGTCTTTGTTTTGGTATACAACGAGGACAAGAACAAGACCGCGTTGAAGCGGGTTGCCAGCTCGATTAGGAAAAAAGCGCGTTTTGGGCTTCCTGACAAATTGAAAGGTTTTTGCGTGAAGGATGTCTTGACGCTAACCGAAAAGGAGTTTTCGACATCGCTCCTTTCAACTTGGCGAGACGCAGAAGAAATCGCGGAGGTCGACGCGTAGGAGACCGAAAAGCATCCGGTGGCTATTTGCTCCCGATATCGATCGTTCGTCTGCAGTCGGTTTTCTTTCCGCTGCGCCCGCCAGTTTGCGATGAGTCGCGCACCGTGTGAAGCTCAACACGGATGAAATACAAATATAATCCCCCCTTGCACTGTGTTGATAAATATTGCTCGTCGAACTCATCTGAACTGGGCTTTCTTGCATAGAACTGCCTGAACCTGAGCGTTTTCGGGTATCGCATTGCCCGATCGAGCACCATCGCGACCTTCTCAAGCTTGTCCTCGGGCGGACTCATAGCCACAGCCCCGCATGTCGTCCCGGTTGGAGCCGGGATGAGCCCTCAGGAAGCACTGCATGAAGTAGCGCATCCGGTTCACGGGCCCCAGCGGGTTCTGGCCGTCGGGAACGCCCTTGAGCAGCTTCGCGTTGTAGTGCTGGCTCTTCAGTGACAGATTGTTGACGGGAGCCGTGTGGCGCCCGGCTCCATGTCGTGGATGAGCGCGGAGCCGGGCGCCACACGGCTCCCGAACGTCGCCAAGGTCTTCGCCCTGCTTGTCTTGCCAAGGCCCTCCCGGATGAAGATTGAATTGCCTGGCTCATCGCAGCCGAGCGCGACACGGCCTCTACCCGAGACCATCATCTCTACACATAGCCCATCATTCGACAAGAACGCGCAGTTTGTCCTGCATAGGCGCATGGTGTCCCCCTCCGCCGCAAGAGGTGAGCAAAAGAGAGGCTCCCCTCGCCACTACCGGACAAAGGGACCTCTCTGGGGAAACACGCTATAAAACCTTCTTGCCGGGCGGTCGAGTACAGCACCGACGGCGTACCCGTGGAGACCTACCCAGAGCCCACGCCATTTCAAGTTTCTTGGTCTTCAACGCCACAATCCGATAATCATCCAGCCGTCGAAATGACCTCGTCACAGGCGGCAAGCATCTCCTCGTCATGAGTGACAACGATTACAATATGGTCTCTCTTAATTTCATGAAGCAATTTGATCAGCGCGCCTCGACTCTTCGCATCAAGTGCTGAGGTCGGTTCATCAAAAAGCATAACGTCCGGCGATTTCAACAGCTGTCTCACAATTGCAATCTTTTGCTTCTCGCCGCCGGACACCCCTCCTTTCCCGCCGTCAAGCATCGCCGTTGCCCCGTTCTCCACAGAAGCAACCATTTCGTCTAGCCCCAATATGACAAGCATCCGATTCAGCTTATCCATCTCGTAATCATCAGAAAGCAGCGTAAGATTATCGAGAATCGTCCCCTCAACGATAGGGGGTTCTTGCTCCGTAATGCTGACTCGACACCGCCGCAATGCATATCGATCGATGCAACGCTGTGACACCCCGTTGTAGCGAACGGCCCCTTCTGTGTCATCTGGATATAGCCCCAATATCACCGACAGCAGCGAGCTCTTCCCCGAACCATTCGGCCCCGAGATTCCATATAGCCGACCCCTGGAAAACGCGAGCCCCTCAATGCTTAACGCGACCCTTTCCGCCCCTGGATAACGTAGCTTGATGTTCTCTAGACGGATTTCCTCAATCGGACCAAGCGCCAATTTGCCATTCGCTTCCACCGGGACATCCCAAATTCTTTTCAGCCGCTCATAGCATACGCGATTAGTCTGGTAATCCCTTCCCCAGCCCAACAAATACTGTACCGCTGAGCTTAAGTTCGAATAATATCCAACAGCAGTCACGAGAAAACCAGGCAACAGTCTCCCGCCCATCACTTCAACCGCGCCCACAGCAAGAAGACATCCTTGAGCGGCGGAAGCGACCAACGCGTTGCCAAAGGTAAATCTAGACCCTACTTCCTGATTTGCTCTCATCGTTGGATAGAGCCCATTAAAAGCTTCGACCAGTACAGCGCGGGACCTATCGAACAAAGCATGTTTGCGGATGAAATCAACTTTCTCCAACTGATCTTGTAGACAGGAAAAAAACCTCGCGCTCTGCTCTTGTACGTCAAAACTTCTCTCAAACAGCCTTGCGCGTGAAACCGCATAAAAAGCGGCACTCGCTGCCGCAAGAACAAGGCAGACCACACTCAACTTGATATTCAGGCTACCGAGAACAAACAGGGCGGACAAAAGGGTGATAACGTTGCTTGAAACCCCCACAACCGAGTTGATTACGAAGATGACAAGGTCATTAGCGTCGTGATTGATTTGCTGGTTATAATACGACGCGTTGAAGCCCTCGAAGAATGCCTGGGGAAGGTGCTTCACGTGCTCAAGCGTATCCGCATTTAAGCCGAACCCCGCATGCGACTGAAGGTTGATGTACAGCATCTCTGAGCAATACACTAGTCCCGCTCGAACCGCTTGGACCGCAACCAAAATAAGGCAACAAACGAGAACGGCGGCAAGATCGGCGCTGGCCGGCATCGCCAATCGGTTTACCACTATGCCGGTAAGAAAGGGACCCGCAAGCGCAAGCAGCCCGACCAAAACTGTTACGACAAGATAGGCGTAGAATCGACCGCCCAGTATATATTTTCTACAGAGATTAAGCATCAGCCTCATTTTGCCCCGCACCCCGTTTTGCCGTATTCATCATCTGGGAGAGCAGCATTTTTTGCTCGGCATCATACCGGAAGGAAACGCAACGTTTCCCCTCACCGTTTAAGGCGTGGTTGGGGCACCCTCCCATGCACATGGGAAAAGCAAAGCACTCTTGGCATTCCGGGTCATCCGGCTCATATGCCATCCAGTTAATCATGTTCTTGCTCAACATTGGCGGCTCGAAAATAGTTCCGACCCTCCGCTCCTTCATTCCAGTGTCATCCCAGCACTTATACAAATCTCCGACGGGATCAACCACGTACGAGTTGATTCCAACGGCGCAACATATCCCGAAATTCGTCCCACCAAAAGGTTGAACTTTGAAGCCCCGCGCAATTGCCCTTTTATAAAACTCAGTCTCCTCATACGAGAACTCTTTTACAGTAAAGCAGTGGCTGTCGTTCGCACATACCTGATTGATATCGTCAACAGGGGCTAAATAGAAGTGAACCTTATTCATCAGGCCATTTAGCTCGAGATAATCCAATAGCTCTTGAGCGGCCTCGATGTTGGTCTTGTCGACGTTGCTCCTTATCGAAATATCGATGATGTCGGCACACTCTTTGACGTTCTTGAGAATACGTTCGTATGTAGGGCTTCCGTCGTGAAGAATCCTTCTCGAATCGTGATCCGACTTCGATCCATCTATAGTCACTTGCGCGCTCGTCACACCACATGCCGCGAGCCTCCTTGCAACATCAGGCGTCAGCAGATAGCCATTTGTCACTATCGATGCGGAATATTCACACGTTGGCCCCACGACATCTTTCAGATCCGACGTAATCCGTTCGATCATCTTCATTCCGAGCAGAGGCTCGCCGCCGTACCATCCAACTGAGAGACTTGCGATACCAGGATAGTAATCTTTCACGAACTTGGAGAGCTGTGTCAAAACCTCCTCGCCCATCGTCGTGTACGCCTGTCCCTTTTCATAGCAGTAGGGACAGCAAAAGTTGCAAGCCATCGTTGGCGCAATGGTAAGGGACAGAGCAGTATTCGCAAAGCGCGCGGCGCGACTTTGCAACCTGATCTCCCCAAGCTCGTCCCTCTCCTCATTGACTAGGATGCCTCCCCTTATCAGCTCCGCGACAAGATCATCGGCATCCCGAACGTCCCCTTCTTGAATCCTTTTGAATTTCTGCGCGTATTCCGGATTTAACGACAGGATGCCGCCGGTTCGCGCATTCATGATAAGAAGACTTCCGTTATGTTCATGCACCACATTAAATTGCGACAGTTTCACTTCGCACCATCTCCATTTCCAACCAAATCCATATCGACCCTCAGACGCTGCGCATACGCCAGCGCACTACCTTCTTCGATAAAAACTGCACGAAAGCAGCAATAGACATGCGAGCGACACGATGACCGCATGGCCGCATGCAGCCATCAGGACCGTCCCGCCGGCAGCCCCGCACGCCCTCATCCAATAAGCCATGTGAACCGGGGGTAAAACGGTTGGGAAACTCATCGCGATAACAAGGCCCGCGAACGTTGCGACCAGCAAGGCTCCCGACACAAGAGATCTGATCCTGAACACCTCATATGCAACCGCAACCATCAGCGTATAAGCGGCGTCTATAACGATATTCGACAGGAGTGCCGAGGTCACATTACCAACCGTAAGGCTGTCTAGACCGCTTCCGGAGCACACGGCAAAGACCGCAGCGACACCGAGAGTAAACACGATGTAGGGGCACAGCGTATACACTTCGCAAGCCAATGTCTTTGCCGCAAACAGCTGCCAGCTGCGGAAGCCCCGAGCAATCGAAACTCCCCTTGCCGACACGCTCGTCGCATCACCGAATAGCGTCCCCGCCACAACAACAGAGACGATTGGGAAGAACACCGTATGCGCCATGGAGACGACACTTAGCCAGGAAGAGATACCCGTTGGCCCAACCCCTATCGAGAAAAGATAGCCCGGATCGGCGGAAAAGCCAAAGAACTGGCCCTCTCCCCCTGCGGAGACCCATGCGCCGGACCCGGCAAACACATAAATCCCCGCGATGCCCAAATACATCAGCGCTATTATCACGGCGAGTTTCATTCTCCTTGCGCGGAACAGTTCCGCCCTGACCGACATCCCAAGATTCATCGAACCGCCGTCCTTACAAATAGCGAGACGAGCGCAACTCCAACCGACACAAGCACAGTGCCGCCCGCATACAGCAAAACCTGAATTACACCAACATTCTGCATACTCAGGGAACACAGGTTCATCAGGTAATACACGGGCGAGAGCATGAGCAGCAAGCTGGGCTGACCGCTTCCGTATGTACTTGGGAACCACACCATCACAAATGTCGAAACCGCTATTGCAACGACGCTGCTCGCCACCACACTCCTCGTGAGCAAATACAGGGCGAAGGTAGCGGCGTACATCGAAATGAGCAGCAGCGCGATCATCAGCGCAATCGATACAAATTGGGCAAACCCTGAGCACGAGGCCCCAACGTCCCATTGGGCCATCTTGGTTAAATACAGCGCAGTCGTAGAAAGAAGATACACGGCACCGACCAGAGTGCAGTTCACCAACAGCTTCGTGATCACAATCGCCGCCTGCGACACCCCTCGCGATCTCGATACGGCGTAAGCCACGGATTCAAAGTCTCTCGACGTAGCGTAAACCGCGTAGAGAATCGTCACCGGAATCCAGACCACTGTAGACGCAAAAGACGTCCGGGCAACAGAGCCCAAAACGTCCCCTGCATCCACTAGGTTTCCAATAAAACCTATAGCCCCTCCAAGCGTATACGGGTCATCACCGGCGACCATGATCAGCACCTCAGACGAAGTCGCAGCCGCAACCACATACAGCACAGCCGCAAGCGCAATCATCAGAGCGGTCGCCGGGTGCCTGGCGAGCAACCATACCTCGCTCCGAAAAGCTGAGATGAACTCGCGTTTCATCACAGCTCGCTCTCTCGACCGATGAGCTCCGAATAAAACTCCTCAAGGCTCTTCCTATGAGAATACGCCTCCGCAACCCTCACACCTGCGGTCGAGAGCGCTTCGATTGCAATGCCCCGCCCTTCCTTTTTCTCCTCATAGCGCATAAGGACGCTGCCGTCCGGCAGAAAAGAATGTGAGGTCTCATCTCCGAGAACCGATCTCGTTCGCTCCAGATCGTCCACATGCAACACGAAACCACCGCGGCATGACTTTTCCAGCTGAGGTGCGGTCATCCTTCGAATGAGGCGACCATGACTTATGAAGAGGTAATCAGTTGCCAGCTTGTGCATCTCCTCAAGATTGTGGCTGGATACGAGAATCGTTTTACCTTGATCTTTGTTAAGATGCGTAAGGATTTTTCTTACTTCGACTATCCCCATCGGATCCAGGCCGTTTGTCGGCTCGTCCAGGATCAACAGCTCCGGATCGCCCAGCAACGCTATGGCCAGATCGAGACGCCTCCTCATTCCCATTGAGAAGTTCTTCACTTTCTTCCCGCCGGCCTCCCCCAAACCGACGGTTGATAACACACCGTCGATGGAACGATCGGTGGGAAGCCCCCACTCAATACAGCGAACGACCAAGTTGTCTCGCGCGGTCAGATTAGGATACGAAGCATTGAGGTCGGGCATATAACCCAGCCTTTCCCTGCAGCTCCGTATTTCACGTCTCCCGGTTTGCCCAAACATCGAGATCGTTCCTGACGATGGCTCCGAAAGCCCCGTGATCAATCGAATTAACGTGCTCTTGCCGGCACCATTCTCCCCAATGAGTGCACACAGCTCGCCTTCCATTAAAGAGAACGAGACTGATTTAACCGCTTCAAACCCGCCATATCTCTTGGATATGGCACGCAATTCAACTGGGACTTCCCGCATGGACGACATCCTCCCCGTCAATAAAAAGGGACGACATGGCAATTGTGCGGGGTTATAGGTAACGTCGGTTCGCCCCCCATATTGCAATGCCACATCGCCCCTCAGGCGCTGCTGGCCAAAATATCTTTGAACAGTCTGTGCACGCCGTACGGCGTGCACTATCCGCTTTTAGCGGATAGTGCACTCCTGTGAAGAACACTTGGTGCTGCAGCTGCCGTGCGCGTAAAAGAAGCAATTGCTGCACATGGGCTCAGCCCCGGCTGACGGCTCGGTAATCCATTCCATTTCATTCCCCTCCTTTCGCGGTAGAAAGCCAGTTCATCTCTGCCCCCTAGAAACGGAACGTGCAGGACTGATTGGGGCACCTCTTCGTGCATCCCCCGTGCGCGTAGAAGAAGCAGTTGCCGCACGCGGGTGCAACGCCTTCCTCCGGCTCGTTAATCCAATCCATCTCTCCCTCCTTTCCTTGCATACCGAATTGATAATGTTATTCTAATTCGATATGTATCATATTTCAATATAAGCTTATTTATATATTACACAAGGTAAGCACCCCCCTGCATCCAGCACAGGAAATGACTCTCTCGTTCCCCAGTGACGCGGCGAGAAATACAGGCCACTGCAGGACGTTGAATGAACAGCCCGTGAAAACCGTTGTTTTCACGGGCTGCACCTGCTCAATACTTTTTTATTCTCCAGCCTCAGTCGTCTCTAAGATCGACCACGTAAACATGATCTGACTCCAGGACCGGGTCATCACCCGTCGCGGTCGCCCTGCTCAGCGCGTTGCGGGCGCGCCGCGTCGCCAGTTCCTCAAGTTCTCTTTCGTTGACGCGCTTAATAAGATCGCCAGGCTGGCAATCAAGCTCTACGCAAATATCCAGCAATGTCTTTAACCTAATTGCCTTCACCTTGCCATTTCGTATTTTTGAGATACTTGCCGGTGTGTGCCCGGTCGCCCGAATGATATCCGTACTCGTCTTTCCGCGTCGAAGCAATAAGCTTTCAAGCTCAATAATCAGATAGTCCATGCCGCCCCTCACACCAAATCCTCGGTCTGGTCTTGAAGCAGAGCTCCGTAGCGCCATATCGCAGAAATCGAGAAGCAGCAAACGGCCCCCAGCACAGCACCAATATCTATGGGCAGGGCCAGGTTTTCAAACATCGAATAGGCGTTCCCCAGCAAGTCGAAGGGGCCAATCACTATCGAAAGAAACCCCGGAGAAAACAAGAGGTCACCTATTGCCGCTGCAACAAACAGCCACCCGATAATCGAGATTCTTCGAGCATGCGAAAGGGTAAAGGGCGATTCGCCATGAGCCATGTCCATGCTGATTCCCCGCAGGGTCCATGTGGCCCCTCCGGAAATCAGAAGATACATCAAAGGAACCACTACGGAAACCGTCTTTGATGGATCATATAGGTTTCCTTGAGCAGCCATAAGCCCAATGGAAATAACCACCACCACCGAACAGCAACACACCGCTATAAACAGCGCCGTAAACAGAATCCCAAGCCTTCTTCCGAGAGTCATCATCTTCTGGATGGACTTATCGATCTTCTGGGCGCTATTCACCACAGCTCCTCCTAAAGCAATCAGAGGTCTTCTTACTTACTGTTTTTCCTACATTGTAACGAACTCGATAAGAAGAGGGTCGCTTCACGCCGCGCAATCCCGAACTCCAAGCGTTTCTCATCAGCATTGCCCATCTTTCGAGTCGAAATTCAAATCCAGTTTCTTATCGCATGCTGAAATCAACCCGAACTGGATGTGACTGGAAAACAGCGCGCTGCGTCGGTCGCGCTTTCCCGAGCGACTCTGGCACAACAGACGATATGAGTTGAACATTGGGGCCTCTCCCCTTGCAGCTCTCTCGTGGGTCGGGCGACAATGGTCGTACCATCAACCGCGGCCGCGCGCTGCGGGCCCTCGGCCTCGGCTGCGTCGTCGGGGCGGTCCCGAAGATGCACCGGCCCGCGGCCGACCGCGGCCGCAAGAACGACCGCCGCGACGCCGAGTGGCTGGCACGCATGCTGGCGCGCCGCAACGTCGTCGAGGTGTGGGTCCCCGACGAGCGCCCTCGAGGACGCGCGCGACGACCTGCAACACGCCAAGCAGCGGATGTCGAAGTTCCTGCTGCGCCACGGCCTCGTCTTCGACGAGACGACGCCGGCCGGCAGGCGCAGGGGCGCCTGGACGGGGGCCTACTGGGACTGGACGGAGTCCCTCTCCTTCGACGAGCCCGACGACGCCGCGGCCTACGAGCACTACATGGACGGAAATGACCTGGTAGAGAACCCTCGCACCGTCTACGTCGCAGGGGACGTAGACGAACTCGTCGAGCACGAGCAGCCTCGCGGGCGACACGTCGTTCAACAGTTTCGACAGCGTTCCCTTGCGCTTCGCGTTGCCGAGCTCGAGAACCAGCTGCGCGGTCTGCCAGAACCTGACCGACATGTCCGCGGCGACCGCGCGCATCGTGAGGGCGACTGCCATGCGCGTCTTGCCGCGCCTGGACTTACCGAAGAAGACGAGGTCTTCGCGCGATTGTTTGTGTCAACGGCCAACTGAATGTGAACCCTTCTTGCATTGTTGCAACCTGGCTGGCAGCCGGTCTTTAATGACGACGACCATTGTCGCCCGACCCACAAAAGAGCCGCAAGGGGAGGAGCTCCCAATGTTCAACTCATATCGTCTATGGCGCACTACCATTCACCGAAAGTCGGCAACTTTTTCATTCTCTCTATACATGTTTAAACAACATGTTCTACAATAGGGACAATAGCAATGGAAACTCGGGACGAGCCGTCTATCCATCTACGGCGCAGCCCCTTATTCAAAAGGACGGTGAGTGCATCCATGGAGCGTGCAAGCGGCGTTCTGATGCCCGTTTCGTCATTGCCCGGACCTTACGGTATCGGCGGCTTTGGCTGGAACGCCTATGACTTTGTCGATTTCCTCGCCTCGTGCAAACAACATTACTGGCAGATTCTCCCCCTTACGACAACGAGCTATGGCGACTCGCCCTATCAGTCGTTCTCGGCCCGTGCGGGCAACCCCAATTTCATCGACTTTGCCGAGCTTATCGAGGCCGGCTATCTGGAGCAGTGCGATATCGACGGCGTGTACCTGGGCTCCGACCCCAGCAATGTCGACTATGGTGCCATCTTTGGTGGCCGTCGTCAGATTCTCGACCGCGCCGCCGAGCGCTTTGCCGCCGACAAGCCGGCCGACTTCGACGACTTTGTCCAAGCAAACGAAGACTGGCTCATCCCCTACTGCGAGTTCATGACCGTCAAGGAGGAGTGCGGTCTCAAGGCCTTTTGGGAGTGGCCCGCAGAGCTCCGTACCCGCGGCGAGGCTTCTGCCAAGGTCTGCGCCGCCCATCCCGCGCGCATGCTCTACCACCAGATGACGCAGTACTTCTTCAATCGTCAGTGGAGCCGCCTCAAGGCCTATGCCAACGAGCGCGATATCCTCATCATCGGCGACCTGCCCATCTATGTCTCGCGCGACTCCGTCGAGATGTGGGCCACGCCCGAGCTCTTTAAGATCGACGCCGCCGGTAATCCTGTGAGTGTCGCCGGCACGCCGCCCGACCAGTTCTCGGCCACCGGCCAGTACTGGGGCAATCCCATCTACGACTGGGACGCCATGGAAGCCGACGGTTTCTCCTGGTGGGAGGGCCGTATCCGCGCCGCCCTCGACATGTACGATGTCATCCGCCTGGATCACTTCCGCGGCTTCGAGGCCTATTGGGAGGTGCCGTTCTCCTCGCCTGATTCGTCCTACGGTTCGTGGACGCAGGGTCCCGGCCTCAAGCTCTTCAAGACACTCGAGGAAAAGCTCGGCACGCTGCCCATCATCGCCGAGGACCTGGGCTTCCTCACCCCCGGCGTCATCGATATGCGCGACAACTCGGGCTTCCCCGGCATGAAGATCCTGCAGTTTGCCTTTGAGGGCACCAACTCGTACTACCTGCCGCACAACTACATTGCCAACACCGTCGCCTACGTGGGCACTCACGACAACGAGACGGCACGCGGCTGGTTTGAAGGAACGGCTACCCCGCGTCAGCGCGAGCAGGCGGCCCTGTACACCCACCAGCAGGCAGGCGAGCCCATGGCCGATGCACTCAACCGCGCCATCGCCGCCAGCGTAAGCGATACCTGCATCTACACCATGCAGGACCTGCTCAACCTGGGCAACGAGGCGCGCATCAACACCCCTGCCACGCTGGGCGGCAACTGGACCTGGCGCATGCTCGACGGCGCCATCACCCGCGAGCTCGAGCACAAACTCACCGACTGGACCGAGACCTACTTCCGCATCCCGTCGGAAGCCGAAATCGAGCTTCCTCAATAGGAGCTACCGCGCCCGACCCCTCCCCACCGTGCGGACGCGCTTGCTTACCCGCGCGAGGCCACCCCAATCCCCTCGCGCGGGATTCTTATGAATTGCAGACATGTAATCAACCCATTACAGGAGGAAACATGCCCCAAATTAACCTCATGGAACTCGCCGAGCAGTCTTTTGGCACCTCGCTCGAGCAGCTCGACGACCGTCGCATTTACAAGCTGCTGGTCAAACTCGTGCAGGAGCGCTCCGCCGCCTGCCCGCTCAACAACGGCAAGAAAAAGCTCTATTACATTTCCGCCGAATTTTTGATCGGCAAGCTGCTCATCAACAACATGATCGACCTCGGCATCTACGACGAGGTTAAGGACCAGCTCACCGCCGCAGGCCACGACCCCAACAAGATCGAGGAGTTCGAGGTCGAGCCGTCGCTCGGCAACGGCGGCCTGGGCCGCCTGGCCGCATGCTTCCTGGATTCCATCGCCACGCTGGGCTTGACCGGCGATGGCGTGGGCCTCAACTATCACTACGGCCTGTTCCGTCAGCGCTTTGTCGACAACCAGCAGAAGGCCGTCCCCGACGAGTGGCTCGGTGAGCAGGACATCCTAGTCGACGACGACCGCTCCTACACCGTCGAGTTCGGCGATTTTGCCGTTACCTCCAAGCTCGTCAACATCGACGTGCCCGGTTACGGCCAGCCCACCAAGAACCGTCTGCGCCTGTTCGACCTGGCGAGCGTCGACGACGGCCTGGTCCCCGGCAGCTCCATCGACTTCGACAAGACCGAGATCGCCAAAAACCTCACCTTGTTCCTCTACCCCGACGATTCCGACGAGCAGGGCCGCCTGCTTCGCATCTACCAGGAATACTTCATGGTGAGCAACGCCGCCCAGCTTCTGATCGACGAGGCCATCGAGCGCGGCAGCAACCTGCACGATCTGGCCGACTACGCCGTGGTCCAAATTAACGACACGCACCCCACCATGGTCATCCCCGAGCTCATTCGCTTGCTCACCACCGAGCATGGCATCGAGTTTGACGAGGCCGTGACCATCGTACGCTCCATGGTCGCCTACACTAACCACACGATTCTTGCCGAGGCGCTCGAGAAGTGGCCGCTCGTCAGCCTGCAGAAGGTCTCCCCTGCCATCGCCGACATTATCGTCAAGCTCGATGAGATCGCGAAGGCCGAGCACGATGACCCGCGCGTCGCCGTCATCGACGAATACGACACCGTCCACATGGCCCACATGGACATCCACTTTGGCTTCTCCATCAATGGCGTAGCCGCCCTCCACACCAAGATCCTGGAGGACACCGAGCTTCATCCGTTCTACGAGATCTATCCCGAGAAGTTCTCCAACAAGACCAACGGCATCACCTTCCGCCGCTGGATCCATGGAGCCAACCCCGCGCTCGCCAGCCTGCTCGACGATGTAATCGGCACCGACTGGCGCAGCACCGGCGATCTGAGCAAACTCGCCAAGTTCGCCGACGACAAGGACGTTCTTGAGCGCCTGGCCGCCACCAAGGTCGAGGCCAAGGCCATCATGCGCCAGTTCATGGCGCTCGAGCAGGGCGTGACCATTCCCTCCAACGCCATCATCGACGTCCAGGTCAAGCGCATCCACGAGTACAAGCGTCAGCAGATGCTCGCGCTCTACATCATCTGGAAGTACTTCGATATCAAGAACGGCAACAGGCCTAAGCACCCTGTCACCATCATCTTTGGCGGCAAGGCGGCGCCTGCCTACACTATCGCGCAGGACATCATCCATCTGATCCTGACGCTGTCGCAGTGGATTGCAAACGACCCCGACGTGGCTCCTTACCTGCAGGTTGTCATGATCGAGAACTACAACGTCACCGCCGCCGAGCGCGTGATCCCCGCCGCTGACATCTCTGAGCAGATCAGCCTGGCCTCCAAGGAGGCGAGCGGCACCTCCAACATGAAGTTCATGCTCAACGGCGCCCTAACCCTGTGCACGCTCGACGGTGCCAACGTGGAGATTGCCGAGCTTGTGGGCGACGAGAACATCTATACCTTTGGTGCCTCGTCCAAACAGGTCGAACAGCTCTACGCCGACGGCACCTACGATGCCGGCGCACTCTACCGCAAGCCAGGCATTAAACTGCTGGTGGACTTCATCACCAACCCGGCCTTTATGGCGACCGGCAATGCCGAGCGCCTGCAGCGCCTGCACGACGACATTAAGGGCAAGGACTGGTTTATGGCCCTGCTTGACATTGAGGAGTACATCCAGACCAAGGAGCGCGTGCTGGCCGACTACGAGGACCAGGACGCCTGGATGCGCAAGGCGCTCATCAATATCGCCAACGCCGGCACCTTCTCGTCCGACCGCACCATCTCCCAGTACAACGACGAGATCTGGCACCTGAACTAATTTCGCTTCCCTTACCCATCCTCTTGAGAAACGGAGTCGTGGCAACACGGCTCCGTTTTTTGTGCCCGCACGTTACCCTGTGATCCGACTCGGCCAAACAATCTCGATCCGTAGCAATTACTCAACCAAAACGGTCCCAGCCGTTACAGATTGAGACATACCGGCCCCTCCCCTCGGGTTTATCTCAATCTGTAACATCTAGCAGGTGAAATTCGCCTTTGGTGTTACAGATTTAGATGAAATGGTTAGCTCAGCGGAACCGTCTCGATCTGTAACATCTAACGTCCGAAATCGGCCCTATCCGTTACAGATCGAGACAAACGACCGGTCAGACAGTCCCAACACAAAGAAAGGCTCCCCTCTCGCCCAGTGGACGGGAGGGGAGCCTTATATGTGACCGCGGCAAAAGGATGGCAAAGCCGCAGTCGCCCAAAGGGAGGGCCTGGATGCACCGGGCCTAGATAAGGTTCTTGCCAGACACCTTATCGAAGAGATGAGTCGCGTTCTTCTCGAACTTGAACCAGATGGGGTCGCCAGCCTTGAGCGCGCCCTTGGCCTCGAGGTCGACGACGGGGATAATCAGGACAAACTGGCCGTCGGGAGCGGTCACGTGGACATGCTCGGTCGAGCCCATGAGCTCGGTCACCTCGACGGTGCCCTGGAGCGCACCCTCCTCGCCCTTGTCGGCAAGCAGGATCTGCTCGGGGCGCACGCCGGCCGTAATCTCCTTCACGTCGCCGCCGTCCCAGTTGAGGGCAAGCTGAGCGCAAGTCTCCGGGGCGAGCGCCACGTTCATATCCTCGGTCTTGACAGTAAAGCCGTTGCCCGAGCGCACCAGCTGGGCATCGAAGAAGTTCATCTGCGGCACGCCGATGAAGCCGGCGACGAAGATGTTCGCGGGATGGTTGAAGACCTCCTGCGGCGTGGCGATCTGCTGGACGACGCCGTCCTTCATGACCACGATGCGGTCGCCGAGGGTCATAGCCTCGGTCTGGTCGTGGGTAACGTAGATGAAGGTGCCCTTGATCTCGTGACGCAGCTTAATGAGCTCGGCGCGCATCTGGTTACGAAGCTTGGCATCCAGGTTGGACAGCGGCTCGTCCATCAGGAAGACCTTGGGGTCACGCACGATGGCGCGGCCGATGGCGACGCGCTGGCGCTGGCCGCCAGAGAGCGCCTTGGGCTTACGGTCGAGGTACTCGGTAATACCCAGGATCTCGGCAGCGGAGCGAACCTTGCGGTCGATCTCGTCCTTGGGGACCTTCTTGAGCTCAAGCGTAAACGCCATGTTCTCGTACACCGTCATATTGGGGTACAGAGCATAACTCTGGAACACCATGGCGATGTCGCGGTCCTTGGGCGCCACGTCGTTGACGCGCTTGCCATCGATGAACACATCGCCGGAGGTGATGTCCTCCAGGCCGGCGACCATGCGCATCGTCGTGGACTTACCGCAGCCAGAAGGGCCAACGAGGACGATGAACTCCTGGTCGTGAACGGTGAGGTTGAAGTCCTCTACAGCGAGCACACCGTCCTCGGTAACCTTGAGGTTGTGCTTCTTCTCCTCGGTCTTCTTCTTTTTGCCAAAGAAGCCCTTCTTTTTTGACTCGTTGTTGGGATACACCTTCTGAACATGTTTGAGAACGATCTCGGCCATGTCTTTACCTTTCGATACGCGGCGCCGCGCTGAGAGGCGCCGCCAAAACTTGCAAAACAGTTACGGCATCAGCCCTTGACGGCACCTGCCACCACACCGTCGATGATGTACTTCTGGCAGAAGATGTACATGATGACGATGGGGATGACGACCATCATGATGCACGCCATCATGGGGCCGAGCTCGACGTGGCCATAGCCGCCACGGAAGTACTGGATCAAGATAGGAATGGTCTTGTACTTGGTGGAGTCGAGCGTAAGGTAGGGCAGCAGATAGTCGTTCCAGACCCACATGGTCTCAAGGATGCCGACCGAAAGATAGGTGGGCTTCATAATGGGAAGGACGATCTTAAAGAACACTTGGACCGGGTTGCAGCCGTCGATCATGGCCGCTTCCTCAATCTCGAGCGGGATGTTCTTGACGAAGCCGGCGAACATAAAGACCGCGAGGCCCGCGCCAAAACCAAGGTAGATGAAGCAGATGTTAAACGGCGTGTTAAAGCCGATGCGGTCCGCGAGGTTGGACAGCGTGAACATGAGCATCTGGAACGGTACGACCATCGAGAAGACGAACAGGTAATAGAAGAAGTTCGAGATCTTGCTGTTGACGCGCACCACGTACCAAGCGCACATGGAGCAGCACACCAGAATCAGCACGACCGACGTGACCGTGATGATGAGCGAGTACATAAACGCCGAGGCAAAGCCCTGCTCGTTCAGAGCGTGCACGTAGTTTGCGAGGCCGTTGAACGTCTCGGGCGTGAGCAGATCGAACGCCGTGGTGGTGCTGATTGCGGTCGCTTTCTTAAAGGAATTGAGCGCAATCATGAACACGGGGTAGATCCATGCGAGCGACAGGATCGTAAAGAAGATCGAGAGCGCGCGGTTGATAGCCTTATCGCGTTTCATTACTGCTGCACCTCCTTGGACCTCGTGGCCTTAAGCTGGATCATAGAAATAGCGACAACCAGGATGCAGAAGATAACTGCCTTGGCCTGACCGATGCCCTGCCATGCGATGCCAGCACGCGAATAGAACGTGTTGTAGATGTTCAGGGCGAGCATCTCGGTGGAGTGCGCCGGGGCGCCACCGGTAAGGGCGAGGTTCTGGTCGAACAGCTTAAAGCCGTTGGTGATGGACAGGAACAGGCAGATGGTGATGGTCGGCATCAGGTTGGGGATCTTAACCTTCCAAAACGTCTGCCATGCCGTAGCGCCATCGACCTTGGCGGCCTCGATGTAGTCAGACGGAATGGACTGCAGACCGGCGATGTAGATGATCATCATGTAGCCGACCTGTTGCCACAGGGTCAGGATGATAAGGCCCCAGAAGCCAGCGGCGGAGTTGAGGGCGATAAGCTGGGCACCCACGTTGGAGAGCAGGCAGTTGATCAGAATCTGCCAAATGTAACCCAGTACAATGCCGCCAATCAGGTTAGGCATAAAGAAAATCGTACGGAAGATGTTGGTGCCCTTGAGCGCCTTGCGAGTGAGCGCCTGCGCAATGGCCAGCGCGATCACGTTGATGAGCACCGTCGACAGGAAGGCAAACGCCACGGTAAAGAAGAACGACGTGGAGAACTGCGGATCGGACAGCGCGCGCACGTAGTTCTCGATACCGACAAAGTGCGCGTTATTGATGGTAATAAACTGGCAGAACGAGAGATAGAAACCCTGGATAAAGGGAATCACGAACCCGATCATAAACGCCAGGCACGTGGGCAGCATAAAGAGCGGCCACCAGCGCTTGAGTGCTTTGCCCATAGAAGGGTCCTTTCAATATGCAGGGGGCGGGCAAACCTACGTCTGCCCGCCCCCTGTCGCTAATCAGATAGCTTGGGCAGCAACTGCTTACTCGGAAGCAGCCTTCTCGGTCTTCCAGCCATCGACGAAGGCGTTCTTGACGCCGTCCCACTTGGTGTTGTCGGCAGCATAAGCGATGAGAGCCTGCTTGAGGTTCTTCTTCCACTCCTCGGAGGGGATGTAAACGAAGTCCCAAGCGACGGTCTTCTTGCCGTCCTTGGCCATAGCAACGGCCTGCTGAGAGAAGACGTTGGTGGTCTCCTTAGCGCTCTTGAACGGGGCGGTCAGACCCATCTTGTCAGCGATGATGCTGGTGGCGGTGTCAGAAGTGACGCACCAATACATGAAGTCCTCGGTGGCCTTCTGGGCATCCTCGGAAGCCTGGGAGCTGACGCACCAGTAGTTCTCGCCGCCGGAGCACAGGCCCTGGTTCTCCTCGCCGTCGACGCCGATGTAGATCGGCAGCATGCCGAGCTGGTCGTCGGTCATACCGGCCTTGGTGAGGTCGGCGTAGGCCCAAGAGCCGTTCTGATAGAAGACGGCCTTGCCGGTTGCGAACTCGTTGGTGGCGTCGTCACCGGTCTTGGAGGCGAGCTGCGAAGGATCGCAGGTGGAGTCGGTGATATACAGGTCGAAGATCTGCTTAAAGTTGTCGAGATACTCGCCCTTGATCTCGTCGTCCTCCTGATTGTGCTCCTTCTCGAACTCGTAGTAGAGCGGGAGGTTGGCGAGGTGCGTGGTGTAGCGCCAGCTGGAGGAGTCATCCATACCGGCGGAAGTGAAGGCACCGTCAACGCCGAGCTCGTCCTTGCGGGCCTGGATGTCATCGGCGCAAGCCTTCAGCTTGTCGAAGGAGTTGATGTCCTCGGCCTTGTAGCCGGCCTTCTCGAGGAGCTCCTTGTTGTAGATGATGCCGTAGCTCTCCTGAACCCAGTCGATACCCAGATCCTTGCCGTCGGACTGCAGCGCCAGGGAGTCGTCGATGAGCTCGCCGCGGAGCTTGGTGTCGGAAAGATCGGCGCAGTAGTCCTTCCAGTTCTTAAGGCCGGTGGGGCCGTTGACCTGGAACAGCGTCGGAGCGGAGCTCTTGGACATCTCGGACTTGAGCTTCTCCTCGTAGGTGTTGGAGGCGGCGGTCACGATCTTGACCTCGACGCCCTTCTCCTTCTTGTACGCCTTGGCGATCTCCTTCCACTCCTTGTCGACCTCGGGCTTGAACTGGAGGAAGTAGACCTCGGCAGCGTCACCAGAAGCAGAGGAGCCAGAGCCGGCAGAACCACCGCAGCCCACGAGGCCCAGACCAAGAACCGCAGCCGCGGAACCAGCAAAGCCCAGGAACTGCCTTCTGCTCATTTCGTTCTTCATTACAATCCACCCTTTCACACCGTGGCGGCACCCTTTGCCGCCGCCTTCGGAGATTGGCTCGGGGACTTTGCCCCTTTTGCTGACTTGTACAATACGCTATTTGGCTAGTTGTTTGAACAAGTATTACTAGAGCGGTAGAAAAACTTCGGTGAACGGTAATTTCGACTTGATACTTGACAAGTTTTGTATAAACAATTATTTGTTATCGAATGCAGAGAAAACGCCCGATCAAGCCGATGCATCGTCGGTTTGACCGGGCGTTTTCGCTTTGAGGGCATGAGTCTCGTCAGGCTGCGAGCTAGCCGGCTATCGCTTGGAATTGACGCGGTAATGGAAGATCTCGGGGTGTGTGCGGGCATGCGTGACCTCGAACAAGATGCCGTCCGAGGTGTACGACTGGCTCTCCATAACGGCGACGCAGTTGTACTTGCCAAGGTCCAGATAGCTGCAGTCCTCATCGTTGGCGAGCTCGACACTCACCGTACGGCGGCTCGCCATCACTTTGATGCCGCGCTTGTGCTCCAGATAGCCGTAGATAGAATCCGCCGCGATCTCGGGGGTCAGGCCCTTGGCGATCGACGCCAAAAAGTAGCCGTGGTCCACTTGGCGCGCGCTGCCGTTGAGGCTTCGGACACGCACGACGCGAATCAGCTCCTCGCCCACCTTAAAGCCCAGGCGACGAGAGAGTTGCTCAGTGCAAATCAAATGTTCAAAAGACTTGACCTCGGTCGATGCGACGGCATTGTTGCGTTTTGCGAACTCGCCAAACGACTCAACCTCTTCGAGTGCGCCCAGCATATCGGTTTCGCCCTTAAGCCAAATAACGCGCACGCCCTTGCCGTGTATAGGCTGCACAAACATCTGGTCGGCCAGCATGCTCAAGGCGCGTCGAACGGTATTGCGCGTGCAGCCAAACTCCGCGGTCAGCTCGGCTTCGGTTGGCAGCATCTCCTGAAACGCATAGGTCCCGTTGATGATGCGCGAACGGATCTCGCGGTAGATTCCTTCGTAAATCGCTTTTGGCATGATTTCACCTCTAATGAATATGTATGGCTAGGCACGATAGCATTTCTTAAAGTTGTTTAAACCGATTATCGGTAAAGCACGGATTATTTACCGTCGACGGTTCCCCCGAAACCCAAATCGGACCGAATCAAAACCGTCAATGCGGCAAGCAGCCAGTCCTCTACAATGAGTTCATTGTTTAAACGTTCTTGCTCGCACAGCATGTTGCATCCGGAAGGCATATTATGCTGCAGAAAATCCAACGCTTTGGCGGAGCCATGTTCGCGCCCGCCATGCTGTTTTCTATATCAGGCCTCATGGTCGGCATCTCCGCCCTCGCCACGACCGTAGACATCGTCGGCGATCTCGCCGTATACGGAACCCCTTGGTACGTTTTCTGGACCATCATCCAGCGCGGCTCGTGGACGGTCTTTAAACGTCTCCCGCTCCTTTTTGCCGTAGCGCTGCCTATCGGCCTTGCCCAAAAGCAACCGGCGCGCTGCTGCCTCGAGGCACTCGTGGCCTATTTTGCCTATTGCTTCTTTTTGAGCGAGATCATTAAGCTGAGCGGCGACAACCTTGGGCTTAAGTACCCATCATCTTTGACCCCCGCCAGCGGTATCACCGTCATCGACGGCATCAAGACGCTCGACACCGGCATTATCGGCCCGCTGGCGGTATCGGCAACCGTCGTCGCCATCCATGACCGTTTCTACGATGCCAAGGTTCCCGATTGGCTCGGCACCTTCTCGGGTTCCTCGCTGGTCTACCTCATCAGCTTTTTTGCCGTGTTTGCCCTTGCCGCCATCTCGGCCGCCATCGTGCCCTTCGCATACGCTGTGACCGAAACGCTGCGCCACGCACTTGCGGGCGTCGGCCCCTTCGGCGTGGGCATCTTTGTGTTTTTGGAGCGAGCGCTCGAGCCCATGGGGCTGCACCATCTGCTCTATATGCCCATATATTACGACAATCTGGTCATTCACGACGGTATTTACGCCACGTGGACCAACCTGCTCCCCATTCTCTCCCATAGCACGCGCCCTTTAAATGAACTTGCGCCCTGGGCAGGTTTTACCGCCACCGGCTGGGGCAAGCTCTTTGGCCTTCCCGCCATCGCGGCAGCATTCTATTTCACCGCCAAACCCGAACGCCGCGCCGGCCTTAAAGTCATCCTTTTGCCCGCCATCGTCGCCTCGGTGGTCTGCGGCGTCACCGAGCCGCTCGAGTTTCTCTTTATGTTCACCTATCCTGGACTCTTTTTGCTCTACGCCGTCCTATCCTCCTGCCTTGCCATGACCATGAACTTCTTCGGTATCGTCGGCATCTTCTCGGGCGGTCTCATGGAAATGACGGCCTTCAACTTCATCCCACTCATGCGAATGCATGCCGGCTCCTACCTTTTGGCGCTCGGTATCGGTCTTGCCTTTAGCCTCATCTTTTTTGTTAGTTTTCGAGCACTCATCTTGGTCTATGACCTTAAGACGCCGGGCCGCGAGGATCATGTCTCCAATCGCGCGGCAATCGATCGTTTAACGGGAAGCGGCTTTGCCAAAGAGCAATCTCCCAATGGCGAGGTCAGTATTCAATCCGATCAAGATCACGTCCTCGCTGAGCGGGTAATTCAGCTTTTAGGTGGCGTTGGCAATATCGTGGGCGCAACCAACTGCGCCACGCGCCTGCGCGTCGAGGTCGCAGACCCTTCCATCGTTGCAGATAATGCGTCGTTTGTCGCGGTGGGCGCCAAGGGCCTCATCATTACGGGCAAGACCGCCCAGGTGATTATTGGCATCTCCGTTCCCCGCGTTAAAGAGCATTTTGACCAGATCATGGGCCTCGAGCCGGGATTTGTGCCCACCACCTCGGCCTCCCCTGCCGCCAGCGCAGCCCATAAGCGCGGCGATATCTGCTTCTTCGATATCGACGGAACACTCGCCTGGCAAGACCCTCGAGTGGCACAAGAGCTTCCCGAGAGCGAGCGAGACCTCTCCCCCTATCCCAATGAAGCGGTCTCGCAAGCCATCCGTGATTTTGTCGCCAAGGGCAATATGGCGTTTATCTGCACAGGGCGCACGCTGAGCTGCATCCATCCAAAGCTGCTCGAGCTGCCCTGGACCGGCATCGTCTGCCTCGCGGGTGGCTATGTCGAACTTGAGGGACACGTGATTCGCGATTTGGCGATGACGCCCGGCATGCTGCAGCGCCTTGCTCCCATTCTTGAGCAATCGGACGAAGTGATTCGTTTTGAGGGACTCAATGGCGTCGTTCGCATGAGTGCCGATGCGCCCGACGCTCCGGGATACGCCCGCACCGTGGGCGATGCAATTACGCAGCTGCAACATTACAGCGCCTACAAGATCTTAATGTCCACGTCGCTTGCCAACCGCATCGCTCAGGATCAAGCGTTTGAGCCGCTGCTCTGCTTTAACGAGCTCGAGCTCGAAGTGACCGAGATTTCGCCTCGCGAATGCACCAAGCGCGAGGGTATCCAGTCCGTACTCGACGCCCTCGATCCCCACCACGGAACCGTATACGGCATCGGCGACGCCAGCAATGACGTCTCGCTGATGAACGCCGTCGATGTCGGTATCGCCATGGGCAATGCGCCGGACTTCCTCAAGGAAAAGGCCGACTATGTCACCGACAGCATCGACCACGACGGCGTCGTCACCGCGCTCGAACACTTTGGGCTTATCTAGCCAAGCCCCTACCGCACTTGCGGCCGCATGGACCAATCGTCTTCAACCGCCGCGCTCGACGCCCTAATGTGGCAATATGTTGTCTGCATAATGCAACAATGCAACCTATCAAAGAATGCGAGAACCCGTGTCCAGTCCGTTTACCAGCTTTTTAGCCCAGCACTTTGACCAGATTAACGACTATCTGGCCACGTTCTTTGACGGACAGGCGACTTCCGCCGATATCGAGCGCTACCTGTATACCCCGCTCTCGGCATTTACGGCAAACGCTGGCAAGCGCCACCGCCCGCTCATCTGCATGCTCGCCGCCACTGCGGTAGGCGGCAGCTTTGAGAGCGCCCGCAGCGCAGCGGCGGCCATCGAGCACTTTCAGTCGGGCGCACTCATCCACGACGACATCGCCGACAACGGGCAGATTCGTCGCGGCAAGCCCTGCATGCACCTTACCGAGGGCACCGGTCTTGCCATCAACTGCGGTGACCTGGCGCTCACCATGGTCACCAAGACGGTTCTCGACGACCCCACACTCAACGCAGACGTGAAGCTTCGCGTGCTCCACGAGCTTACCGAGATGATCGTCCGTACCATCGAGGGCCAGGCGCTCGACCTGGGCTGGGTCCGCGACGGGCGCTTTGACATTTCGGTCGACGATTATCTGGACATGGCGACGCACAAGACCGCGTACTACAGCGGAGCGACGCCGCTTGCCGCCGGAGCCATTATCGGCGGCGGCAGCGAAGAGCAGATTGAGGCACTGCGCGCCTTTGGGCTGCACACGGGCCTTGCCTTCCAGATTCAAGACGACCTGCTCAACTTGATCGGCACCAAGGAGGCCGCCAACAAGGACTTCCGCACCGATATCACCGAGGGCAAGCGCACCCTCGTTGCCGTGCATGCCCTGTCAGACGAGCGCTATCACGACGAGATCGAGGCAATCCTTTCCTCGGGCACCGAGGACCCTGCGCAGCTCGCACGCGCCGTGGAGATCTTCCAGGAGACCGGCTCCATCGATTACGCCCACACCTATGCGCTCGACCTGACCGCTAAGGCCAAGGCCGCTATCGAAGGCGTCGAGCTCGACCCGCATGCGCGCGAGCTCTTCCTCTCAATGGCAGATTTCTTTGTGGAGCGTCTTAACTAGCGGGGGTCATAAAACCTGTGGGCAGCGAGTTTGGGTACAAGTTGCTACACTATTGAGTGCATGTTTATAAATTGTCTCGCGTTGTCTATCCGACACACGCTCAAAATAGTACGAATGGTACGCCGAAAGGGGTTCGTTCATGGAACCTATTACCACGGGCATGCAGGGAGCAGCCGTCGAGGATGTTCAGTCCCGCCTTCTGCAGCTCGGCTATACAATCGATGACGCCGAGGTTGTCGACAAGCGCTTTGGCACCACCACCGAGCAGGCCGTCAGCACCTTCAGGCTCGACAGCGGCCTTGCTGCCGGTCATGCCGTCGATATCCCCTGTTGGAGCGCCCTGGTCGACGCCTCGTATAAGCTGGGCGACCGCACCCTGTATCTGCGCATGCCCAATTTCCATGGCGCCGATGTGCAGGCCCTGCAGCGCGCTCTCAACGTTTTGGGCTTTGCCTGTGGCGAAGACGACGGCTACTTTGGTCCGCATACCGAGGCCGCCCTGCAGCAGTTCCAGGAAAATGTCGGCCTGTTTGCCGACGGCATGGCCTTCCAGGACACCTACGCCTACATCAACCGCCTGCACCATGTGTGGGAGGGCAAGCCCTCGGTCACCGAAGCCGAGTCCCGCATCGGTTTTGCTCGCGCCGCCAACGTGCTCGAGCGCTTCCAGATCGCCGTTATCGGTGAGGACCCCATCGCACGCAGCGTTGCTTCGCGCATGTGGAACATCGCCACGGCAACGACCGACAACAGCGGCATGATGCTCTGCGACTCCGAGGTCCCAACCGACGTTGACCTGGTGCTCGAGATCGCAAGCGACGAGCTGCCCGCCGACGCCGCGCCACGCGCCACGATTGCCCTCGCCGAGTGCCACAACCTGGCCCAGCGCATCCGCACCGCCAATGTCGCCGCGCAGCAGAAGCCGGCTCGCATTCGCATTGAGCTCACGGGCATGACGCGCTACAACGGCACCTTCACGGCCAGCGACGCGCAGACGCTCGCCGTACGCCTACTCGACGGCGTTTGCGATGCCCTCGCAGATTAGGTAAACTAGACGAGTTGCTTTTGGGCAACACCACACATTGGGACGTAGTTCAACGGTAGAACTCCGGTTTTTGGTGCCGGCTGTTGGGGGTTCGAATCCCTCCGTCCCAGCCATTAAAACTGAGCGCCCTAAGCCCATAACGGCCCAGGGCGCTTTCTTGTGGGCAAGCGGAGGAATTCGAACCCGCAAGGGTGCGGAGCTGAGGAAACGCGAAGCGTTTTCCAGCGCAGCACGCAAGGAGCGAAGCGACGCAGCGGGGCGCGGCCGCCGCAGGCAGACGCGGTGTCGGCACTTGGGGACGCTCCTAAGTGCCGACATTATAGGAACGTCCCCAAGTGCCGGCTCGGGACTATTTTCGAGGACCCTCCGAAGGACTGTGGCCAAAAAACGGCAAATATGAGTACTGTTACCGTTGTAGCTACATTATTTTCGTTAATAAAAGAAGATCTTAATGAGATTTATTCGCATCAAGGTCTTCCTTTAACGAACACTTGAGGAGATACGGCAGCTTATCTGCTCGATCGACACGTCAAATCACCTTAAATGTGGTCAAAATTACTGCTACTAAAAGAGTATCAGTACTCATATTTGCCGTTTTTTGGCCACAGTCCTTCGGAGGGTCCTCGAAAATAGTCCCGAGCCGGCACTTGGGGACGTTCCTATAATGTCGGCACTTAGGAGCGTCCCCAAGTGCCGACACCGCGTCTGCCTGC
>NZ_QROQ01000020.1:35333-47491 GCF_003475115.1 Collinsella sp. AF37-9
CGGAATGTGTCCGTCAGCCCCGTTCCGAAAAGCGAGCCGCATGCAACGGCCAAGCCACGACAGGCCCCGGGAGAGCGGGGACACCGGCTTAGGTTTATCGCGAGTTCCGCACGAACAGGAGGCCACTTAATGTGGCCTCCGTCGTGAGCAGGACTGTAGAGCAGGAAACCTAAGCCGGTGTCCCCGCTCTCCCGGGGCCGGCGGAATTTAGTTGTTCAGCATGCGGTCGAAGCTTCCCGAGTCGCCATCCCGATAGTCGGCGGTCATCAGAATCTCCTGCGGAATGCGCCCGCCCTCGCGCAGCACATTGCGGAACTGCACGCGCGTGACCATGGGCAGATCCTTGATCGTCGCCGCCAAGTTCTGCGGCACGCCCTGGTTGGCAGCCGCGGGCTCGCACTCTCCGCCGGCCTTCACGCGACGCTTGTGCTCGGCGAGCATGGCGCGGTACATGCCAGCATGCAGGCGAATCTCAACCACATTGGCATTGCGAGCCTGCTCGACGATGCGCGCGCCCTCGCGGTCGATATCGCCCACGTAGTAGACGTAGTTAAAGCGATAGCCAATCTCGGCCAGATAATCGTCCAGGGCATGCGAGACGCTCGCCTTGCATCCGCCGCCAAAAATCACGCCGCCCACCTTGATGCCAAAGAGCTTGGCGTGCTTGCGGCCACGCAGCAGCTTGACGATCTCGTCGTAGGTGTCCAGGTTTTCGACCATAATGAACGGCTTGTCGGCGCCCAGCGTAAAGAAGCCCGTAAAGTGCACGGGGCGATTGGGGGCGACCTTGATCGCCTGCATGCTGATGCCCTTTTCGGTCATGCGCCTTATCAGGCGCTCACCGTGCTTGCCGTCAAAAGCCTTCTCGTCGTTAAAGATCTGGTAGGCACGCTGGCGGCGCGAGGCAACCGGCGTATCGGCACCTCGGTTCTGCTCGATCCAAGCCTGGATGATTGCGATTTCCTCGGCAATCTTGCGGTTGGACATCTCGTTGTGCTGAGTGCGCTGCGGAGCCTTTTTGCCGTCCTTGCCCTCGACCTTTACGATCTGTGTCTGTTGCTCCTTGATCTTAGAGAGCGCCGTAGGCGTAGGGACAACCTTGAGCAGCTGCCTGCCTAAAACGCGGGCAAGGGCGAACGCCGATACCTCACCGCGAACGGCCGACTTGGGCTGCTGGGCAGCAGTACCTGCTGCGGAAGACTCCGGCTTCTTCTGAGACTTGCGTTTAGAATCGCCTTGGGAATTGCGCTCGCGCTTCGGCATAGACGCCTGCTTCTGCGGACGATCGGACTTGCTCTCCTTCGCCGGCTGGCGCTTAGGCTGCCCCGAAGAAACCTCGGCCTTCGCATCCTCGTCCTGCGGCGTGGTCCTCTCGGCTGCGGTCTCGGCATGGGAACTGCGGCCCCCACGATGGCGACGGCGGCGAGGCTTGCTCGACGCGCCCCGCTCCGTCTGCTCATCAGTAGGCTGCTGGCCCTTGGCCTCGGCATCAGCCTCAAGCTGCGGCTCAACAGGCTTTTGCTCGCGAGCCGCCGGCTCAACGGCCTTCTCGTCCTGGGTGGTCGAAACCGACTCGCCCTTCTCCTGACGCTTTACGGGATACGCGCGTCCCGCAAAACCGCGGCCGGGACGACACGAACCCGGAGCCTTCTTGGCAGACTCCTCAACATCGTCTGCAACCTCAGAAGACTCTTCGACCTCACGCGCGGCACCCTGCTGTGCAGCCTTAAAGTGAGCACCGCGGCGGCGCTTGGGCTCTTGGGCCTCCACGGGCTTTTGCTCCTTCGTGGGCTTCTGCGACTCGGCAGCAACCTCGGTCTCAACAGCCTCGGCATCCGTCTCGCCCTTTCGAGCAACGGCGCGACGGAAGCGCTCCTGCTGGGCGCGGCGCTGTGCATCGCGCTTGCCGCCCCCGCCAAAACCGCCGCGTCCTGCCTTGGCCGTAAAGGCACGCACAACGTTCTCATCGAGCAACTCATCGGTATCGACATGCTCACGCGGAGCAACTTCTTCCACAGCAGGCACGTCAGCGGAATCCTCGACGACAAAATCTTCGACGGACTCGGCAGGTTGCTCCTGGGCATCGCGGATCTCGGCATTGATGGTATAGAACGCCGGGCGCCCGTTAATGCCACTACCCTCGATCTTGGTCACGATATTTGCCGCGATAAGCTCATCGCGCATCGCCTTGGTGTCGCACTCCTTATCGACGGAGCGGAAAATCTGCGCCAGCGCACTCGACTTAATCTTGAGCGCCTTGCGGCAAAGCAGGTCGTAGGCAACCAGCTTGGCACGCTCGGCAGAAAGCGATGTCTGGCTGCTCAGACGCTCAGCCAGGGCATCGACATTGTTTTGATTATCGGAATATACCGTCTTGGCCACGGGGCCCCTTTCATATGCACACATATACGTCCATATGGTACAACGCACGAGCCTATCCACGCAAAACATCTGCGAGAACGCCCTTGCACCACCTGTTCTCACAAGAAAAAAGACCGGGTCCGCTTGATTGCGGACCCGGTCTTTCCGAGTCAAATAGACGGGAGATTCAACCCGTCCGACCGACTAGGCCTTGGCGGCCTCGGCGTCGGCAGGAGCTTCAGCGGCAGCGGCGCGACCGTACTCGGCCTTGCCCATCTCGGACCACTCGGGCTCCTCGTCAGGCATGGAGCCGGCCTCCTTGCCAAAGAACTCCTTGAGGCAGTTGACGGCGACGATGAGGCCCAGGACCATCAGCAGGACAGCGAAGACGAGCTGCAGGCCCTTGGTGGCGGCGACGGAAACGGCGGCCGTGGTGGCGGTAGCCGGGATGGTACCGAAGAAACCGTAGGCCTGGACGGCGGTCATGCAACCCATGGCGCTCTGGACCAGCGAGGTGAAGGTGCAACAGAGCAGGAAGGCGACGGGCACGTAGAGCATCCAGCCCTTGCGGCCGGTGCACTTGCAGAACACGGCGAGGGTGATCATGGTCATGCCGCCGAGCAGCTGGTTGGAAGCACCAAAGAGCGGCCAGATGTTGGCATAGCCACCAAAAGCGAGGGCGAGACCGGGAAGCAGGGTGACGACCGTGGCGAACCAGGGGTTGCCGAGGACCTTCATATAGCCGGCCTTGGACTCGATGGCCAGAGCATCGTTGGTCTGGGCAAAGAACTCGGAGAACGAGGTGCGGGCGATGCGGGCGACGGCGTCGAGCGAGGTCAGGGCCAGAGCGGAGACGTTCATAGTCATGAAGACGGTAGCGAGCGTGCCGTCAACACCGAAGGCCTGCATACCGCGGGAGATGCCAGCGGCGAAGATCTGGAACGGGGTGGAAGCGACACCAGCGTTGAGGGCGCCGGTACCGGCGGTGTTCATATCGGAGAACATGATGCCGGCGACGATGATGGCAAGGATGCCGACGAAGGACTCGACGATCATTGCGCCGTAACCGACCTTGACGGCGTCCTGCTCCTTCTCGACCTGCTTAGAAGAGGTGCCGGAAGAAACGAGGCTGTGGAAACCGGAGAGAGCACCGCAAGCGACGGAGACGAACAGGACCGGGAACATCATGCCGGAGGCAGTGGAGAAGCCGGTGAAGACCGGAGCGGTGATGGTGGCCTGACCGTTGACGCCCAGGACGACGATGCCGAGGACAGCGCAAACGATCATGACGATCATCATGATGGAAGTGAGGTAGTCACGCGGGGTCTTGAGCATCTGGATGGGCATAGCGCCAGCGAAGACCAGGTAGACCATGACGACGGCGAACCACTGGAACTTATCCAGGTAGACCGGGAACTGCATACCGACGGCGAACATGAGAACCATGAGGACCACGCCGGTGACGAACTCGGTAGCACCGGTGAGGTTGAACTTCTTCTGGGCCCAACCAAAGGCGATAGCGACGAAGGTGAACAGGATGGAGATGGTACCAGCGCAGCCGGCGGCATAGGACTTGGTGAAGTCGATGGCACCGGTAGCAGCACCAGAAGCGTCAACGGCCGGGGTGAACATGAACGTCTTGCAGACCATGTCGGTGAAGGCGGCGATGACGATGATGCAGAACAGCCAGCAGAACAGCAGGAACAGGCGACGGCCGGTCTTGCCGATGTACTTCTCGATGAGCTGAGCGAGCGACTTGCCGTTGTTCTTCATCGAGGCATACAGGGCGCCAAAGTCGTGGACGGCGCCAAAGAAGATGCCGCCGACGAGGACCCAGAGCACGACGGGCAGCCAGCCAAAGGCCATGGCGACGATCGTACCCGTAACAGGGCCGGCACCGCAGATCGAGCTGAACTGGTGCGAGAACGCGGTGAAGGCAGAGACGGGCGAGAAGCTCTTGCCGTCCTTCATGCGCTTGGCCGGCGTGAGGGCCTCTTTGTCAACGCCCCACTTGTTGGCCAGCCATCGGCCATAGCCCAGATAGCCGCAGGCGAGCACCGCCGCGGCCACAACCATGAGCAAAACTCCGTTCATTACATTTCCTCCTCTAAAAAGAACTTCTCAGACATAAAAAATGAGGGCCGTCGGTTGCGCTCGACGGCCCTCATCTTCATCAGCCGCCCGTTATCGTACGGGCTAGCTGTATGTGCTAACCCGCATCAGATAATTACTACGCTGATAATGTTTAGCTGATGCGTGAACATGTCTAGGAAATCCTCTTCAATCATGATGCGAACAATCCGTGCGTGTTCACATCCCCCAGTGGATGAAAAGCAGTATGAAACTTTAGTTACCTAAAGTCAACGCAAATAAGTAATGAATTTTCAACTTTTTTGAATTTCTCGTTATAAAACGCCACTAACCTCGGACTTTACCCGACAAAAGTTTTTGCATGAGAGATGCCCCCTCGGGAGCCGCGGGAGCTCCCATCCCAAATGCGGAGCAAAGCTCCGCACACCAACTTTTTCTTTCAGCTAAAGAACGCCGGAAATTCGACGCAGGCTGGTTAACCTTGCTGGACGTTGTCGACGCCGATCCAGCCCAGAAGCCATATCGATACAGAAAGGTCCCCGGCCGGAGGGGCCGGATATAAGGTTTATCGCGAGTTCCGCACGCAAAGAAGGCCACTTAATGTGTCCTTCGTCTTGCGCAGGACTGTAGAGCAGGAAACCTTATATCCGGCCCCTCCGTCCGGGGACCGCGCCGTACCAGCTACAGCGTCATGTTTGGATCGGCGTCGACGTCGAACGGCGAGATTTCACCTCGGTCGAATTTACGGCGGGCGACCTCCGCGATCATGGCGGCGTTGTCGGTGCATGCCGAGAGAGGCGGCACCGTCACGCGGATGCCCTGGCGCCCAAGCTTCTTGATCATCATCTCGCGCAGATGCGGATTAGCCGAGACGCCGCCGCCGATGCAGTATTCCTTGCATCCGGTGGCATGCAGCGCGTTCTTGGCCTTCTTGTACTGAACGTCAAAGACGGCTGCCTCAAACGAAGCCGCCAGATCGGGCAGGTGAATCGTGCGCCCAGCCTTGGTCTCCTGCTCGATGTAGAGCGTCACCGCCGTCTTGAGGCCCGAAAGCGAGAAGCGATAGTCCCCCCTGCTGTTAAGCGCGCGAGGAAAATCGATCGCGCGGGGATTGCCCGTCTCGGCCAGCTTGGAGATGATGGGGCCACCGGGATAGCCCAGACCCAACGCCTTGGCTACCTTGTCGAAGGCCTCGCCCACAGCATCGTCGAGTGTCTCACCAAGTACCTCGTAGTCGCCCCATGCCTTCACGTGCACGAGCATGGTGTGCCCGCCCGAGACAAGCGTAAAGATAAACGGGGGCTTGAGGTCGGGCTGCGCCAACAGGTTGGCAAACAGGTGGCCCTCCAGATGATTGACGCACACGAGCGGCTTGCCGGCAGCATACGCAAAGCCCTTGGCAAAGGCGACGCCCACCACCAGGGCGCCAACCAGGCCCGGACCCTGTGTCACGCCCACGGCGGCAAGCTCACTTGGTGTAATGGCTCCGCCCGTAAGGCCCAGCGACGCTGCGGCGTCCTCGAGTGCCGCATCCACGACACTCACAATCACCTCGACGTGCTTGCGCGAGGCGATCTCGGGCACCACGCCGCCAAAGCGTGCATGAAAATCAATCTGCGTCGACACCTGGTTGGCCAGCATATTGCCATCCGCATCGATAATCGCCACCGCCGTCTCGTCGCAGGAGCTCTCGATAGCGAGTACGAGGCGGCGACGCTCAATCTCGACACGTTCCTCGGCAGAGCGCCAAGGCGCAGGCAGCGGCCATACGCGCTGCTCTGCCGCCGTCGGCTCGGGCGAAGCATTGTCGACCGGAAGCACCAGGGGCAGCGGAGCCGTCATGACGATGGCGTCCTTGCCGGCACCATAGTAGCCGCGGCGACGGCCAGCCTCGGTAAAGCCCAGAGCGTTATAAAGCGCGATCGCTCCCTCGTTACCGTCCTCGACCTCGAGCGAAGCCGTGGTGCAGCCGAGCATCTGGGCATCATAGCTCACGTGCGACAGCAGCTTGCGGGCAATGCCCTCACGGCGATGTGCTGGGTCGACGGCGACATCCAGAATCTGCACATCACCGTCCACGACCATACCGCCGGCAAGGCCCAGCAGCTTGCCGTCGTCGTGTGCCACCCACCAACTACGCGGCGCAGCGACGTCCTCGCCCAGTTCGGACAGGAACATGCCCGGCGTCCACGCCTCGTGTCCGGCACCTTCAAAGCAGGCAGCCTCCAGCGCGCTCGCGCCCTCGGCATCCGCCGCGCCCATGGGACGGAACTGCAGATGACGACCGGCGAGCTCATCGGCAACACCCGTAATTTCGCTCTGCGCACTCTCGGCAAGACCAAGACGCTTGCGCTCGTTTTCCTCGGCATCCGAAAGGCGCGTGTAAATCGGCAGGACGCGGGCCGGATCGCCGTCACCCGCAGCGTGCGCGAGCAGCAAGCCCTCGCCCGAAGGCCACCACAGGTCGCGCTCCACGCAGCGGGCGGCCTCGTCCTCACCCAGCAGCTTGCCATAGCGCACGAGACCGTCACCGGTCAGCTGAACCTGGCCCCAGTCCGCTGCTTGGCGCCACTCATCGAGCGCCACGGCGGCCTTGACCACGTGTTCGCGCTCAAATTGACGCTCGGGACCCTTATCGACCAGCATATACAGCGCCGGATATACCTCACCGCGCATAGCATCGGCCAAGATACCAAGCTTGCCGCGCACGCCAGCCTTCCACGCCGTCCAAGCGCAAGCGTCGAGCGTCGACACGCCCAGCAGCGGAACATTGGCACCACGCGCGAGGCCCTTGGCAGTGGAGATGCCGATGCGCACACCCGTAAAGGACCCCGGGCCGCGGCCGACCACATAGCAACCAACATCGCTGCGATCCAGACCGGCTTGAGCCAGCACGCCATCAACGGTATTCACGAGCTCAACGTTGGCGTGACGGCGACACATGTGGTCGCCACTCACGAGCTTCGTCTCACCCGTCTGCCCATCAATCCAGCTTGCCGCGCAGGCAAGCATGTCGGTCGAGGTATCGAGCGCCACCACCAGCGCGTTGTCGTTATGCAAGCTCATCTTGTACAGCCTTATCAATCAAATGGGAAAGCTCCATTGCGCGGTCACCGTGCGCCTCAAGCGTTATCGTTCGCACATCGCTGTCGCCCTCATCACGCCTGAGCGTCACCGAAAGATACTCATCCGTCAGCTCGTCCTGGAATTGTTCGCCCCATTCCAGCAGGCAAGCACCCTCATAGCCCAGCACATCGAAAATGCCCGTATCCTCGAGCTCGTAGGCATGCTCCAGGCGGTATAGATCAAAGTGAAACAGCGGAATACGACCTTGATCGTGGACGGCCATGAGCGCAAACGTAGGGCTCGTAACCATATGCCCATCGCCCAGCCCGCGCGAGACGCCCTTGGTAAAGTGAGTTTTGCCCACTCCCAGGCCACCGGTCAGGATGAGCACATCTCCGTCCTCAAGGCACGGTGCAATTAGCTCGCCAAAGTACTCCGTATCGGCAGCGCAAGTCGTTTTGTAAATACCTACCCCCAGGCGCTCCAGGGACATACATGCTCCTTATTATTCCGAGGCGTCCTCTGGCGCGGGATGTCGCTCCAGATAGTCGCCCAGCATCTTAAAGTCTTCCTCCAGCAGCTCCTGCCACGCCGGATTGCGTAGCGCTGCTGCCGGATGGAACGTGGGCATCACCACAAAGTGCCCCATCTGATGGAACCTGCCGCGCAGCTTGGTAATGCCGATCTCGGTCTTGAGCACAAAGTGCGTTGCGGGGTTGCCGAGCGTCACGATGATATCGGGCCAGATGCTTCGAATCTGCTCGCGCAAAAACGGTGAGCAAGCCAGCACTTCCTCGGGGCGCGGATTGCGGTTTCCCGGCGGGCGGCACTTAAGCACGTTGGCAATGTAGACGTCTTCGCGTTTGAGCCCCGCCAGCGACAAAATGCCGTTGAGGTCCTCGCCTGCCGCCCCCACAAAGGGCTCGCCCTGCAAATCCTCATTGCGGCCCGGCGCCTCGCCAATAAACATCACGCGAGCGTGGGGGTTTCCCACGCCAAACACGATGTTATGGCGCGACTGGTAAAGCTGGCAAAGGTGACAATCGCCCAGAACGGCCTCGATCTCCTCGAGTGCGACCTCACGCGGCGTCTGATGGCTATGGCCGGGGATGTGCATGACGCCCATAGCGACTCCTACACGTAGACCTTGTCGAGACGCATACCAAAGCCGCAAGCGACCTCGTAGTTAATCGTGCCGCGTAGGCGCGCCATCTCGTCCATGGTAATCTCGGCATCTCCATCGCGGCCGACAATGATCATCTCGTCACCATACTCGGCCTCGGGAATCTCATGTGCTGGGTTGGACTGAATGGCGACCATAAACTGGTCCATGCAGATATTGCCCACCTGACGCACACGCTCGCCGCGATACAGCACGTCCATACGATTGGAAAGCGTACGCGAAAGGCCATCGGCATAACCGATCGGAAGGGTGCAGATCTGAACGCGCGTGCGCGGTACGCGGTAGGTAAAGCCGTAGCCCACGCCCTCGCCCATCGCAGGATGCGCCACGCGCGTCACACGCGCGTGGACGCTCATGACGGGATCAAGCTGCATCACGCGACCACTCAGCTCACATGGCTGCAGACCATACAAACCGATGCCGGCACGAATCATGTCAAAGTGCATTGAAGAATCGAGCATCGAGGACGGCGTATTGGCACAATGCACGATACCGCATTCAAAACCTGCGTCCTTAATGGCCTGAACGGCCTCGGTAAAACGCTGGCACTGCAGCTTGTAGTCCCAACCCGAAGGTTCATCGGCCGTGGCGAAGTGCGTAAATACGCCGTCGCACTGAATACCGCGATGGAAATTAATACCGCGGACAAAGTCGAGCACCTGCGTGTAATGTACGCCAATGCGGTTCATGCCCGTCTCGATGGCGAGATGATACTTGCCCACCTTGCCCGCCGCGACGGCACATTCGCCATACGCAAGAGCAAAGTCAGACGTATAGACCGAGGGCATGATATCAAACTCGAGCAACGTCGGAATAGCCTCGATAGGCGGCTCGCTTAGGATGAGGACGGGTTTCGTAATCCCGCCCTGTCGGAGCTCAACGCCCTCGTTAACCGTCGCCACGGCAAACATGTCGGCACCGGCCGAATACATGATCTTGGCGCACTCAACAGCTCCATGACCATAAGCATCGGCCTTGACCACGCAGCACAGGCGCTGACGCGGATTCAACAAGTTCTTATAGGCCCTCGTGTTGCGACGGAGCGCCCCGCGGTCGATCTCGACCCAGGACCAGCGCGTCAAATCGGCTTTATTCATGATTAGTCATCCGACCCTTCGTCCATGATTCCCAGATCTTCGAGCGCATCCTTTGCCGCCAGCTCCATGGCAGGACCGATCAAGTCGATAAGATCGGTCGCGATGACGCTCTTCTCACCATACTCCGTCGCCGCGGCAAAACCGGCGTAGCTGTGAAGTGCGACGGCGTACGAATACAGCAACTCCCAACGATCCATCTCGTCGCGCATGGTGGCAAGCGTGCCGGCCAAAATACCCGCGAGAACATCACCCGAACCGGCAGTTGCCAGAGAAGCCGGACCCGAGAGCGGCAGCAGCACACGCTCAACGCCACAGATAGCCGTCGTCGGCCCCTTGGCAATGACCACCAGATTGTCGGAGCCTGCAGCCCAGACAACCTTCTGCGCGGCCGCAATCGCGGTACCAAGGTCGTTCACCTCGTCACCGGCAACCAGGCGCGAAAGCTCACGATAGTGCGGTGTCATAACCAACGGCTGCTCGCGGCGATACATCTCGGGGTTACTATCAATACCGTCAATGGCAATCTTAGCAAGGCAGTTGAGTGCATCGGCGTCCAAAATTAGCGGTACATCAAGCTCGAGCAAGCCCGAAACCACCTGCATAGCGCCGGCAGACGTCGTCATACCGGGACCGCACAGCACGCAGCTGTACTTCTTTGCGATCTCGCACACCGTCATGCGCGCAGCGGCGCCAAAGGAGCCGCGGGAATCAGACGGAATAGCAAAGACCGGAATCGAAGGAAGTGCCATGCGAATGAGATTGGCGCAGGCGTCAGGAGCCGCGACTGCCACGTAACCAGCACCCGCGCGAGCTGCAGACTTGGCCGCCATAATGGCAGCACCAGGATATTGCGCAGATCCGGCGACAATAAGCACGGAGCCACGGGAATACTTATCGATATTCGATGGTAGCGGAGCAAAGTAATCAACTAAGTCACCGGGCTCGACAATCTCGGCGGCGTGGTCGACATCATCGATGACCCCGTCAAGACGGTCGTAAAGATTGCCGCAGATCAAATCGCCAGCATACTCAGGACCATCAGCGCTATACAGACCAATCTTGGGCGCAATCATCGTCACCGTGCGCTCGGCACGAATGCAGTCGTCATCAACAACGCCCGTCTCTGCATTCAGGCCCGAGGGGACATCAATGGATACGACACAATCGGCGCATTCATTGACCGTAGGAATCCAAATGGAGAACGGCGCACGCAGATTCCCGTGGAAACCGGTACCAAAAATGGCATCGACAACAACATCGGCCTTATCGATCAAAACCTCGAGTTCATCACGCGAGGGGCCGACGCAAACGTGCACATCGCGGCCGGCAGTACGACGAGCAACATGACGTGCCAGAGCAGCAGGAATCTCATCCGGTTCAACCGGAGAAACGATATCCACGTCCACACCCTTATGGCTCAGGATATCGGCGGCAACCCAACCGTCGCCGCCATTATTACCAAAACCGACCAAAACGAGAACCCGATCGGGATTGAGCTTCAAGACCTCGTTAGCGGCAAACTCACCCGCTAGCTCCATAAGCTCGGCCTTCGAAGTCCCTTCGCGTTCGATGATATCCTCGAGACGAACGACTTCTTCGGTACTCAAAACCGGTTTCATCTATGCTCCTAGCGTATCTTGCGAAGCATCGCCCAGGTGCTCCGTCAATGCTGAATTCTGCAGCTGCTCGAGCTCATCTAATACAGAGCGAGCCTCTTTAAATGTCTGCGCAACGCGTTTCTTGGTGCTCACCTTTTCATCTTTTGGCTTAGGCCGAGCATCTTCGGTAATCGCGATGGCATTCGCAACGGCCAAGTCTCCCGTAAGCGTAATGGAAAGAGCGACCTCAACAACGCCCAGTTCTTGAGCGATCTCGAGAGCACGGCCCGAAAGCAGCGCCTTCGGTTTGCCGAGTTTATCACGCGTAACCGAAACATCCTTGCGACCAACGCCTTGACTAAAACCCGTGCCGAGAGCTTTAAGTACCGCCTCGCGCGAAGCAAAGCGGCTGGCATAGTGAGCAGCGGGACGCGATGATGCATCGCAATACGCGCGCTCTTCTTCGGTAAACACACGCCGAGCAAACGACGGCGTCTTTTCAAGAATTGATTTCATACAGGAAATCTCGACGATATCAACGCCGATACCAGCTTCAGCCATGTTCACCTCCATATCGCACAGACTAAGTTATTGTAGCCCGTTCGCAGAAGATGCGACAAACGAGGGTTATAAAACACAGCTACTATGTGAGACAAATTGCCCGAGATACAAAAAAGGGGGAGGCCGCGAGGCCTCCCCCCTTCTTCAAGTCTTGCGACGGCTCGGTGCCGTCCACCGGTCAGCGGCGCCCTGGCCTCCCAC
>NZ_QROQ01000021.1:0-46621 GCF_003475115.1 Collinsella sp. AF37-9
GTGAACACCTTCCCGTAGGTGGCGCTGCCCTCGCGCAGGTCGACCCATGCGCCGAAGACCGAGCCGCGGGCCACCGAGATAAACTTGTCCCAGGGCTCCGCGTGGATGCCGCGGGTGACGCCGCGGCTGTCGTTGTAGGAGACGTTGTTCTGGACGACGCGGAGGTCGGGGATGCCCAGGGCGGTCATCTTGGCGCGCTGCCAGTTCTCCTTGAACCAGCCGCGCGAGTCGCCGTGGACGGCGAGGTCGACGACCTTCAGGCCCCCGATGCCCGTCTCGGTGACGGCGAGGTCCTTCTCGAATGCGATGTCAGCCATGTCTCTCCCCTCCTACTGCCCCTGCGCGCGGTAGCGGGCCTCGGTGGCCTCCTTGGCCGGGCGCCACCAGGACTCGTTCTCGACGTACCAGTCGATGGTGGCCTTCAGGCCCTCGGCGAAGTCGGTGTGGGCCGGCCTCCAGCCCAGCTCGCGCTGCAGCTTCGTGCTGTCGATGGCGTAGCGGCGGTCGTGGCCGGGGCGGTCGGCGACCCAGTCGAAGTCCTCGGGGTCGCGGCCCATGGCCTCCAGGATCATGCGCAGGACCGTGATGTTGTCCTTCTCCCCGTTCGCGCCGATGAGGTAGGTCTCCCCCGTGCGGCCCTTGGTGAGGATGTCCCAGACGGCCGAGGAGTGGTCCTCGGTGTGGATCCAGTCGCGGACGTTCTCGCCGCGGCCGTAGAGCTTGGGGCGCACGCCGTCGATGATGTTGGTGATCTGCCTGGGGATGAACTTCTCCACGTGCTGGTAGGGGCCGTAGTTGTTGGAGCAGTTGGAGATCGTGGTTCGCAGGCCGTAGGTGCGGGTCCAGGCGCGCACGAGCATGTCGGAGCTGGCCTTGGTCGAGCTGTACGGCGAGCTCGGGTGGTACGGCGTCTCCTCGGTGAACCTGGCCGGGTCGTCGAGCGCGAGGTCGCCGTAGACCTCGTCGGTGGAGACGTGGTGGTAGCGGATGCCGTACTTCCTCACGGCCTCCAGAAGGCGGAAGGTGCCCTCGACGTTGGTGCGCAGGAACGGCTCCGGGTCGGCGATGGAGTTGTCGTTGTGGGACTCGGCCGCGTAGTGCACGATGGCGTCGTGGCCCGGGACGATCCTATCGAGCAGCCCGGCGTCGCAGATGTCGCCCACGACGAGCTCCACGCGGTCGGAGGGCAGCCCGGCGATGTTCTCGGGGTTGCCGGCGTAGGTCAGCTTGTCCAGGACGGTGACATGTACGCCCGGGTGGTTGTCTACGACGTAGTGCACGAAGTTGCTGCCGATGAAGCCGCAGCCGCCCGTGACGATGATGTTCCTGGGCTCGAAGAGCTCTTCAGACATGTTTCTATCTCCCATTTAATCGGATTAGTATTCGCGCGGGCTGTTGACGATCTCGCCGGCGGCGACCTTCTTCAGGTGCTGCCCGTAGACCGACTTGCCGTAGGCCTTCGCGGCCTCCTTGAGCCCCTCGGTGGAGATCCAGCCGTTCTCCCAGGCGATCTCCTCGGGGACCGAGACCGGCAGGTCCTGGGAGTGCTCCACGGCGCGGACGAACTCCGCGGCCTCGTGGAGGCTCTCCATGGTGCCGGTGTCCAGCCACGCGTAGCCGCGGCCCAAGGTCACCACGGACAGCGTCCCCTCCTCCAGGTACATCTGGTTGAGCGTGGTGATCTCCAGCTCGCCGCGGGCCGAGGGCTCCACCCCATGCGCCTTGGCGGCCACGTCGCCCGGGTAGAAGTACAGTCCGGTGACGGCGTAGGAGCTCTTGGGCTCCGCGGGCTTCTCCTCGATGGAGACGGCCCTCCCCTCGCCGTCGAACTCCACGACGCCGAAGCGCTCGGGGTCGTCCACGTGGTAGCCGAAGACCGTGGCGCGGCCCGACTCGGCGTTCTGGACGGCGCGCGTCAGGTGGCGGCTGAGGCCGTTTCCGTAGAAGATGTTATCGCCGAGCACCAGGGCGCACGGCTCGCCGGCGATGAACTCCTCGCCGATCGTGAAGGCCTGGGCCAGACCGTCGGGGCTCGGCTGCTCGGCGTAGAAGAGGTTCACGCCGTAGCGCGAGCCGTCCCCGAGCAGGCGCTCGAAGTTGGGCAGGTCGGTCGGCGTGGAGATGACCAGGATGTCGCGGATGCCCGCCAGCATGAGGGTGGACAGCGGGTAGTAGATCATGGGCTTGTCGTAGACCGGCAGCAGCTGCTTGGAGGTCACGAGCGTGAGCGGGTACAGGCGCGTGCCAGACCCGCCGGCGAGGATGATGCCTTTCATATAAATACCTCCGCTGGAACAATTTTATAAAGTATTACTATTTTGGCCTTTCGAGTATAAAACATTGATTAAACGCGCGATCTTATCTGGCCAAAACTTTCGAAGCATCAAGTAATCTTCCGTAGTGCGCGTATTATCTTTAATAAGTGCAGACGTTTCAGATTCAGAATGAATTCTATGCCTTGTGAGTTTTTCTGAACAATAGCAGAAGTCTCCATCCAGTTGAGAAATATGCTCCCATGCTTCCCAATCCAAATTCGATTTAAAGCCTTCCTTAAAAATCGGAGTTTTTAAATTGGGCAGAACTAAGGTCACCGATGGACAACAGATTGATGACCCAAAAGAAAGAGAAAGGCGTTTTACAAACTTTTTCGAAGATAATTGTTTACTTTTCAGGGGAAACAATAAAATCCTTTTTATGTTTAGAAGCAAACTCGACGAGCAAACCGAGCCATCGCGAAGCTCCTCATAATCCGTAAAGAAAATCAAAGGTTTGCGGCTCTGATTCACTCGCTCGAGCATACTTTCGACATATGAGCAAGAGTAGACATCGTCTTGATGCGCAATAGTAATTAGCTCAGTTGAACAATGATTGACAGCGCAATTCCAGTCATGAGCTATACCCGCAGCACCTTCATTGATAAATAAAGGCAAACCGTAACGATCAGCAACCGAAGCGATTAGATCGTTAGGAGTGCTTGTCGAGATAATGACATTAGATTGTATGGATTGATTTAAAAGTGATTCAACGCAGTCAATCAAATAAGGCGATTTTCCATACGCGCAAACAACAAAGGTATGATTGTATTTGCTATACAATTCCGCTCCCTGAAAGTCTAACAACTGTAAAATATTCTAGAACAACTATACAAGTGTTATTGGAGATAACTTGATGAATCTCGTTTATACGATTGATAACAATTTTGTTCCTCAATTGGCCGCGAATATTCAATCAGTAAAACAAAACAACCCTAATATCCATTTGAATTTCTATATATTATCGATGGGTTTAAGTAAAGCAAATGTTAACAACTTAACAGACTTTTTCTCTGATGAGCTATGCGATGTAATCATCATTGACATCAGCGATTTTAAAGACAGGATTGCATTTGAATTCGACACAACGGGATGGAATGAGATTGTCCTTGCACGACTCCTGCTAGACAATTATCTTCCGAATAAAATTGAAAGGGTCATTTACTTAGACGCTGACACAATTTGCAGGTCATCTTTAAGGGGACTCTGGCAAGCTGACCTAGATGGAAAGACTATTGCCATGGCACCGGAACCCACAGCAGACAGAAATAGAAGAACAAGCCTCGGCATTGGCTCCTATCCATATTGCAATGCCGGTGTCGTTCTCTTTAATTTGAAAAAATGGAGGGATAACGACATGGAGAAAGGAATACTAAATTTCTGCAAACAGAATAAAGAGAAGTTGTTCGCAAACGATCAGGATGCCTTAAACGTCTATCTCAAGGACGACATCAAAGTAATGTCAATTTCTTATAATTATTCAAATATATTCGATTACTATCCATTTGAATATTTAAATAAACTTATGCCAAACTTCTGCAGCAAAATAGCATTCGAACATGCAAGAGCAAATCCGGCTATAGTTCATTTTCTCGGAGAAGATCGACCTTGGCGAGCTGGAAACACCCATAGGTTCTCTTCAGACTATTTCTATTATCTTAGACAAACCCCTTGGTCTGAAGCTCCAATCGAATATGGCTGGGAGCAGTACTACAAGGCATGGGGTTTGTTCAATACAATTACTTCGCCCTTTCCTTCCGCGAGATACAAAGCCATCACCTCGCTTATTCCTTTATTCATGAAAGTTCGAGCAAAGAAAAGGAGGCAAGATGAATCCCGATAAGAACAAGGCGTGCGTCATTTTGCCAACCTATAACGGGGCTAAGTTTATCAATGAGACTCTAGTCTCGATTAACAATCAGTCCTACAACAATATAGATGTATTCATCAGAGATGACGGCTCCACGGATAGCACCGTTGAAATGATTAAGTCTTTTATTAAAGACAAAGATAACTTTACATTACTAGATAGCGACAATCAAAATCTTGGAGTCCCCGGCAGCTTCTATGAGATTTTGCGGAGGATTCCGTCTACTTATGGCTATTATTTCTATGCTGATCAGGACGATTACTGGGAGAAACAAAAAATAGAGTATGCCATCAAGTTATTAAATGATCAGCACAATGATATTCCTAAGGTGTACTTCTCTTCTTTTGAGTATTGCGACTCCAATTTAAATCACATCCGCTATTCTTCCGACCAAACTAAGAACTGCGATTTTTATCACAGCTTGTTTTACACACTAGGACTTGGTTTCACTATCGCATTTAACCGTGAAGCATTTAACCAGTTTATTAAAAATGTTAATCCAGGCGACGAAATGCACGACAGATGGATAATACGCTGTGCCTGCGCACTAGGCCAGCTGGTTTACGATAAAAGACCTACAGCAAAGCATATCAGGCATGACGCAGCCGTAACCGCTTCTGATAACCACATGATTGATTTATTCAAGTATTTTATTAAAGAGGAGTTGTTTGGCACAAGGGCACAAATTGAAGCAGAAAAACTTTCACATTTTAAGAATTGTTTTAACGATAAATTAAATAACGATGAATTGGAAGCACTAAACCTGTTCACTGAAGCAAAAGGCATACCAAGCCAGCTCAAAAAAGCGCTGTTCCCACATCGACTAAGACCAACTTATATAAGTGAATTTTGCCTCAGGTTCCTATTTTTGATTGGAAAAATTTAAGTTGCAAATACAAAATCCCCCCCAAGTTCAAATCGTAATGGCCGTTTATAACGGATCTCTCTATTTGAAAGAACAAATAGAATCGATTATCAACCAGGATTATAAAAACTGGCAACTACTCATTTCGGACGATAATTCAAATGATGACAGCGTAGAGATCATCAATCGCTACGCTGCTAAAGATAATAGAATCAAGGTTGTATTAAAAGATTCAGCCTTCGGTAATGCGGGCACACATTTCTTATCGCTATTAAAGATAACTACCAGCAAATACGTCATGTGTTCCGATCAAGATGACGTGTGGGATTCAGATAAAATAACCACTTGCCTCAGCGCTATGATACAAGAAGAGGCGATGTCCCCTGACACCCCGATCCTCATTCATACTGATTTAAGAGTAGTTGACAGTAAATTAAATCGCATTGCCGATTCTTTCTATAAGTATTCAGGTATTAATCCAAACACCTCAACCTTCGAATTTCATATTGCAACGGCAAATGTTACTGGATGCACTATGCTAATTAATGACAGTCTAAGAGACCTGATCAAATTAACGAATGATGATCGCTACATTTGCATGCATGATTGGTGGTGCTCGTTAATCGCATCGGCATTTGGACGTATCGGCTTCATAGACAATCAAACAATTTGTTATCGTCAACACGAAAACAATACTCTTGGTGCACAAGAAAAATCTTTATGGAATTCTATACATCAGATAGAAAAGCTAAAAGCCGATACGATTAAAACTATTGAGCAGGCTGAGTCTTTCAAAGAAGTTTATGGCTCCATGTTAAGTAAAAAACAAATAACTCATCTCAATAGCTACATTCAATTAAAAAGCTGCAGCACCATTCAAGTACCAATTAATTTGAATAAGGCAAGAGTATGGAGACACAACCTGCGTGGTAATCTTGGGCTCATAGGGACCTTTATCTTAATATCAGTAACAGGCTCTGAAATAGATTCATAACGATTCAAAAATAGAGCTGTTATTTAGTTTTTAACCAATCAGGTGTATAGGGCATATTATATTTCCCCTGCTTAATATGCCTCAATACTTTTAAAGCGCTTGGTTCCTCTGAATTGATCATAGGAAACGTTTTGACGGTATTCTGGTTTTTAATTAGCCAGACATTCAATAAAATCTCTGAGACATAACCAAAAATACGTTTTTGCGACTTTGAATAGTCACTAAGATCAACAATATTCTCGAATTCAAAGAGAATCTTAAATAACCATTCGCAGTACGAGTCAAATAGTTGCTTAGAACAAATCAACATATTGCAATAATAAGCTGATCCTGAATTTAGAACAGCATCATATGTTTCAACATACTCCTTCGATTTATTAGATATGGTGTCTCGCAAAACACCTAAATCAGTCTCATGACCGACACTAAGTGCATAATTTGAAAATACAGTTCTATTTTTCCAAATATACTGCTCGGGCAAAACGAAATCGCAATAACTTAGCGCAGAGAGAATGTCATCTTCCTTTAAAAAATACTTATAGCTATTCGAAAATCGATTAGTCGATAAGTACCTACGGTAATGTTCAATGCCGATAAAACCATCAGAAGCTATATTCTTCCATAACCAATATACGGCAGTTAATTCACAGAATGTACTGTTTTTAGCAGAGATGTTGTCACCGCTGTTATCCCTAATTATTGGAGCATCGTTCCAAAAAAGCTCATTTCCAAAACCAACCTGAATAGGGCAATAGAGCGGATCGCGGGGAAACTCTGCCTGTTTATGCGTTACGACATAGATTTTATTGTTCACGAACAACCCCTATAACAAGAAATCGGACTGTTTTATAGTACAGAACACTAAAGCATAAATAAATGAAAGCGCCGAAGAGTATCAGACTGAGTAAATAGACCCACGAATAACCCAAATACGTGATGAATACAGGAGAAAAAATTGCAACCAAAAAGAGCATTAATACACCGATAATCACATAGGGAAGCGCACTTACAACCATACAGTATAAATTAAGCTGCTTTTTTACGTAACAACCCTGAACAAACAAGACGGTTAGTTCCGTGAGAACAGTGGCGATTCCAGCACCAATGGAGCCATACGGTTTTAATAGCAAACAACACAGTAATATATTTGCAATTGCTCCGAAAACAACGGACTTAGTGTATTGTTTGTCCATGTTCTTAGGCAGCATATATTGAACACCCAGTACATTGCTTGCAGCAATGATTGGAATCATAATTGCTACGATAGGAAGAACAATGGAACACTTTCCGAAGCCTGGCCCAAAATAGATATCTGCAATCGGCTTGGCAACCGCAACAATCCCAAAAGCAAGTCCAAGAGAAATAAACTGCATTATTTCAAAGGAGCTCTGGAGAAGAGATTCAGACTCTTTCCCATTACTTGAGCAACTCATAGATTCAGTCATATGAGGAAGCATCACGGTACCCAATGCAGTAACAACTGCCAAGGGCATTCTGGCCACTTTGTCGCTGTATTCAAACAGTCCAGCCTCATTCATACCAGAAACCAAACCTAAAAGAATCTTATCAAAAGACGAATAGAGCGATATAGCGATTACAGGTGCAAACAACCTGAGATTCGGAACAAAATGTCGCTTAATCTCTGCCCAGGGACACCTAATGAAATCAACATATTGATTTAAAAATGGGAACAGCATGAGGGCATTCAAGAAAAAGGGGAGCGAAATCCCCAACACGTATGCCCACAAATCATTAGAAGTTCTACAAAATACAAAAATGATAAAGGTACCGACTAATTTCGTGATAACACTTCTGACGGTTGGAACAGCGAACTCCTCCACCCCGAAATACAGCCAAGAAATATCAAGGGAGCTTGACACCACCCAAAATAGCCATAAAAATGAGCTGGCAATATAATCTCTATTACTGAAAGCAATTATATAAAGTACATATACACATACAATCGGAAGAGAGACTAAGACTTGCGCGGCCCAAGCGGAGCAAAATACCTTGGATCTCCGCTCTCTGTTATTACCACATTTAGCAATCTCTCGAACTCCATATTGAGCCATCCCAAGCGTAGCAAACAATACAAAATAGTTTGCTATCGAGTACGTATATGAATAAACTCCAACACCGTCCGTTCCAAGTACACGTGACACATAAGGAATGGTAAGTAAAGGAATTAATAAAGATAAAACCTGATACGTAGTATTCCACACCATGTTTTTTACCAATTTATTGCGAGACGACACTCCGAAACTCCAATTAATACCTAACCAACATAACAGGATAGCTCTCTCGCAATTAAGGCTATATGCTCACCATAACCTTCACCAGGAACAGCCCATTTCCCATTCAACTGTGTTAAATATTGAGCTGAACCCCTTTTAACCATAGAAAATCTTGGATCGACGCAATCTCCAAGAAGCGGATCCGTTGATGCATACGCCTTTAGATGCTGAGCCTGGGCCCGCAAACCAATACCCACCGAATCAAAAGAAGCACCGGCTACGCCGCTATCAGTTGACCCCAAGCCTCCAAAATTGCACTGTCCCGCGGAAACATTACCTCCGAATCGAAGCCACCCAGTCTCAATCATAACTTGCGCAAAAAGAACTTCAGGACGAACTCCCTCAAACGATGCTTCGGCTATCAGGGTTTTACAGAATTCAATAATGGTGCCGGCGCCCTTATCTTTAAGAATATCAGAAGGGTAAACACCCATGCCAACCTTAGACAGATAATAACCTGCCATTTGATCAAAATTTACAAAAGAGACCCCCATAATCAGCTCGTCATTTGAAAAGGGAGCGCCGGATCGGCCTTCATAAAATCCGAAAGTAAGGTAATGCAAATAATACGAATCGAGTCGATTTCCATATGCAATTTGCAAATCAGTATATCGATTTTTATAGCTCTGGACGTCGAACGCCTCGTTGCCGCGGCGGCCCTCGGCCATGCCGCAGTTAATGAAGTGGCGCAGGACGGCGGCGTCGTCAATGAGGGACAAGGCGCCCACCTTCTTGGTGTAGCAGCCCTTGACGTCGGCGTTGTGCTCGAGATAGTGCTCCGGGTCGTAGACGGCAGAGTAGTCCGTGCCGCCGAGGGACGTCCGCATACCCTTGATCGACGCGCAGCCGGACGGGTGGCGGCCCTCCCCCTTGCCGAAGGTCGCGTAGTGCTCGTAGTACCTGACGATGTCGGTGCCGAAGGCGGCCCTCAGGTCTGGGTACTCGTTGTAGTAGCTCTGGACGTCGAACGCCTCGTTGCCGCGGCGGCCCTCGGCCATGCCGCAGTTAATGAAGTGGCGCAGGACGGCGGCGTCGTCAATGAGGGACAAGGCGCCCACCTTCTTGGTGTAGCAGCCCTTGACGTCGGCGTTGTGCTCGAGATAGTGCTCCGGGTCGTAGACGGCAGAGTAGTCCGTGCCGCCGAGGGACGTCCGCATACCCTTGATCGACGCGCAGCCGGACGGGTGGCGGCCCTCCCCCTTGCCGAAGGTCGCGTAGTGCTCGTAGTACCTGACGATGTCGGTGCCGAAGGCGGCCCTCAGGTCTGGGTACTCGTTGTAGTAGCTCTGGACGTCGAACGCCTCGTTGCCGCGGCGGCCCTCGGCCATGCCGCAGTTAATGAAGTGTTGGAGAGCCTTGTCATTGTCGTTGTTAGCCCACTTAGCGACATCGGGATTATTCTTAAGATAATAGTCGGCATCAAATACAGCAGAGTAATCCATCCAACTAGAGCGCGGGAACTGAGCGATAATCGCGTCAGCGTCAGCCTCACCCAGACGCTTACAGCCGGCATCGCTAAAGTAATTCCAAACATCACCCGAATTTGAAATAAAGCCATGCTCAATCAAGATGCCGGGGATTCCCTGCTCGCGAGCACAACGAATAACTGCGAACTCATCACCGAGCTCCATTTGAAATACTCCGCGATAGCTAAGGCCAAGAGCATGTAAGTTATTCATTACTTTCTGAGCAAGCTCAACGGATGCCTGGGTATAGCTAGAACCGTTTGCCGTGGGGGCGTATACCTCAGCTCCGTGCGCACCGGATCCGCCAGAATTGATATGAAAACTAACAAATGCTTGGGCGCCCTGGCTTACACAACGCTGCACGCGATACAAGAAGTCATTGCCGCCATATGTACCATATTGGTCGCGGGACATAACAACTTTAAAGCCATACTGCTCAAGCTTGACCTTACAAGCAACTGCAATTTTCCATGTTAAGTCAGCCTCGCTTTTTCCATTGCCCTGGGCACCAGGATCCATACCGCCGTGCCCAGGATCAAGAGCAATTACATAAGCACCATTTACGGTGGTGCTTGCAAGCGAAAGTGACTGCTCACCATTTGCAGCAACAAGTGCATCACCAATCGAGGCAGCCTGAATCGCGTTGCCGGAATCGTCTGAATAGTAGACGGATGCATTGGTGTTGTCTTCAACAAGATCGTCATCCGCAACGGCGCTTGCATCGATGTCGAACGCATATCCGCATTGCATCAAATCGACAATGTGCTCCGCATCGTCGCCCTGCAAATGATAGGTGATCGAAATCAAATCATATCCGCACTCGGCATAATCCTTGCCGAACTGGAAAGCGGCTGTATTGGTATTAACTGCTGAAGATTTAACGAGGAAGGTGTAGCCAGTTGTGGACTCAAGTTTGAGCGTTGCGTCAACAATCACATCAGAATCATTTGGAGTAGCAAAAGCAATCACCTGATCAACGCCGACCGGCAGTTGAGGGTAAGCGATATAGAGATATTGATACGAGTCTGTCGAAACGTGGCTGCCCCCATCCAATGCAACGGAAGAATCAATTTCTTCTTCTGCAAGATTATCAGACGCGCCCTGGCTCCCAGTGGAAGCAGATGAGGCAGAGTCACTAGCCAAGTTTGAATTGTTCGCAGAATCCGTGACCCCAGCAGTTAGATCCTGTTGACTAGACTCTCCATTAATTGCATAGGCCGTGGAGACCGGCGCAATTAATGGATTGAGTCCGATAACTGCTACCGCAACAAATACAGCAAATAGCCGCAGACGACGCTTCATACCAACCCCCGTTAGTTACAAGTTCAAATGATGCTCACAAGAGTATATTACAGGTAAAACCCGAGGAAACTACTGCGTCAAGTTCCTATCGGTTGCAGGAGCACAAAGAGCCTAAAGACGCTCAATGTATCGATCCCCAAATCGACGCTAGCGTTCCGACCGCAGCCACGGGACCTCCCTGGTCCTAATCCTTCTCGACATGTGGAACCTCCTCGTTCTCACGACTGCATGGCAGTTCGAGCGCAATGGGAGGACCGTTTAAACATACTTTGTAATCATTGCAAATTTCGAATCGAATAAATCTGCTCTTGATAACAACATTTCATATCCAGGATCAAAGCATGGTTGAGGGAATAGATTATTTTGAGTAAGAAGCTCTCCGTTCCCAAGCCATTTGGCGATATAGTCCAATCGTATTTTTGCTATGCCTATCAACTGTGAAGCTACATCGTAATAATTAGGGTTATTGTCGTCGGATCCTCTTCTACGCAGAACATAGGCATGCTGCGCATGCGGTCTAAGGAAGATAGAAGGAAGTGATCTTCTTAAATCTATCAATTCGAACCCATTACCTCGATAAAGCCCGTTTTCCATCGGAGACTTAATTTCTGGCACGCACACCATCAACAAATAACCGAAACCTATTGGATCGTTATCCCCTCTAGCAATGTTTGAAAGCAAATCATAGTTATCCAAATACCGACTTTTATAATGGGTGTAAATATCTATAGATTTAATAGTTTCCGGCTCATATAAACTCATCCACAAAGCAGTCCAATGATTGTCAACCAAATCAATAAAACGAGTGCTTATGCCATAGTGCTGCAGCGCCCCCTCAATAACAGAACGATTTGAGTTACAACCAGCAGGAAGATTGAACTGTTTGTTCAGAGGCGAGTCTGACATTATTTTATTAACAAGCGACTTGAGGTTATGCAGGCACTTATCGGAGTATTTCTTACCGCGCATCAAGGAGGGGGTCAGACTTCCATACAGTTGATTTTGACCTCGGTACAAAACTTTCCCAACATCCTTATTCATAAATTTAGAATAACCGATCAAACGATTTAAACCATGAATGCTAGACACTTCATAAATCGGTATATCAAGCGTTTGGCCAGCAGCATAATATGCTTCGCTCTTGACCCACTGTGCACCAGAGATTGTAAGGTTACTTTTAATAATATTTGGTCTGACATGGCCCCCATTTAATTCCGATGTCATTTTCAACTCCTTAAAAACCCATTCAATAGACTTAATTTATACAGGCAAACATATTATGCAAATCTAAATGCACCTAGGATAAAGAGATGATCGTCAATCGAAAGTAGCCCACCTCTCAAGTCGATGCCTATCCGGGCCCTTATTAACATCAGCAACCAGCACTGTTAAACAAGTACATAAATAAGATCGCAGAAGCCATTGCTAGAAACACGCTCGCCAACGAACCCAGCAAATACACCTCAGCAAAATCTTTGTCACTTTCCAGCTGCTTAAAGCGCGCGATACTTTTTGCGGTAAAGATAAATGCTATAGCCGAATATTGGTTTAGCAGAGAGAGCGCCGCGACAATCAGTCTTTCAAATATTCCAATCCACTTGCCAGAATGCGCAATTGATGTGCCCGCCGACTGCACTGTACCAGGGTTTCGGTGAGATTGAAGGACCTTGGCAATAGCGATACTGCAAGGGCGCCCGCAAAAGCACAATGTCGAAACCCAAGAGAGCTCAACTCCACGGGCGTCTAAAAGACTCGAAGCAACTGGCCGCATGACCCACAGGTGACAGCATAGAACGCTCAACATAAACAAAAGTACAATATGCAGCATCTGATCGATCAAAAAACTACCAACCGGTGAGAGATCAAGCCCTGTAATCTTTCTTCTCAGGCTGCCATCGATAAACCAGTGTGAAAGAGCAAATACTGTAAAGGACGCAGCCGTGGCGGCTACACTCGCCTCAAACAGAAGAGCTACTGTTGCTGCGGCGCCTGCCGCGTAAATTAAACAGTGCAGACCAAGGGCAATTCTATTGCTTTCCTTCTTATCTGCCATCTTATTCGTCTGAAAATAAAAATCGAACAGCATGTGGAATAGAAGGAAACACCCGAACACCCTCATGACGGCTCCATTTCATTAAGGAAATGAACGGCGAAAGCAGCCAGCTCTCTTTCTCTTACAACGTTCGCGAGCCTAAGGCTTTTCTCGAGCCCCTGCCTCGTCTTCCCCATCGCAACACCCATTTGTCCCGCAAGCCCTACATGACTAGCCCTGATGCTATCTACGTTGAGGTTGAGAGAGCTGCCCAACGCCACTGGCGCGCAATCGCTCGGATTGCTTTTAGCGCCGTACTTTTTGCCTATACGCGCCCCGATTAGCTCAGCATACCTTTTGCTCAAAGTCGCGTCTCTGTCATCATGCAGCATAAGCGGTCGCAGTAATTCAACAACCTCACAGTAATTACGCTGCGACTCGTTTCTGCGATCAATTATTTCTAGACAACCCGCCGCGCACAGTTCCTTCTCGCGCGAAACGCCCGAAACATCAATGATCTTTAAATCGCTGTACTTATCCTTTTCAGACTCAGCAATTGCTCTACGCGCACGATGGTATGCTGACCCGTCTTGTTCCGTCGACAATGCGGACTGCATCCGAGTTTTCCATTCTCCCACTCCAATACCGCCCCTAAGATCAACCGTCTGGACGAGTATCTTAATAAATCTGTATGCCAAGAATGCGCCAGCCGTACTACGAAATAGACCCTGCAATTCATCGCCCGCACTAAACATAAGCGGCATTTCGAGCTCAGTTTTAAACAGCTCGTTTGTGCAGTCCATAGCGTTCGCAAGATCTTCCTGCGCGCTTTGCCTCCTACTGTCCGAAAGACATCTCGAATGTCTCATATCAACCATGAGGGCCGAATATCTATTGTTCATCAGGCTTCCTTTCCTCATGGCGATTATAGCAACTAATTTAGTTGCTTTCGTTCGTTTGCAACGGTTTTAGTTTCTTCAGAGCATATGCAACCAAAATCGTTGCTTTGCAATAGGGTATAATTCTTCCAAATCGCCTAGAGAAAGTGTTTGAATGCTGACCGTAATCGTGCCTACTTACAATGCCGAGCCGTATCTTTCTCAGGCTATAGGCAGCCTATTAAACGAAAACAAAATCGAACTGGAAATCCTCGCCATCAACGACGGATCCACCGACAACTCGCTCGCCATTATGCAAGATTTCGCTGCGCGCGACTCACGCATTCGAGTGATCAATAAGGCAAACCAGGGTTACGGCGCAACCTGCAATCTGGGCATTCGCGAGGCAAAGGGCGACTGGATTGCCATCCTCGAGCCCGATGACTGGATCGAGCCCGGAATGTACTCCGACATGCTTGCCTTTGCCAAGCGCGAATTTGGCGACCCGAACAAGCTCGATATTATTGAGACCCCCTATTGGATCATCCGCAACCCCGATACCCCCCAAGAGGTCAAACTACATTGCGCATATCGCGGTCGCATTAAACCGCCTCGGCAACCGTTCACCATTCACGACGCTCCGCACCTGCTGGCCCATCATCCGTCCATTTGGTCGGCAATCTATCGTCGCGACTTCCTGATGCAAAACAATATCCGGTTTAAGGAGATCCCCGGTGCGGGCTGGGCCGACAATCCATTCCTTGTCGAAACGCTCTGCCAGGCAAAGGCGATCGCTTACTGGCCCAAGCCGTATTACTGCTACCGCGAGGAAACACCCGAAAAGGCGGCCGCCCTGGCAAAGCGTGACCCCTTGATGCCGTTTAATCGCTGGAACGACATGGTCGATATTCTTGAGCGGCTCAACGTCACCGACTCCGCCGTCTGGACACCGCAAATCACACGCGGCTTCACCTATATGGGCATCATTATTGAGCACACCGGAATTGAGGGGCACCCCGAAATCAAGCAGGCCATCCACAAGATGTTCGAACGCATGCCGCAAGAGCTGGTATTTGCCAATCCTCGCGTTACCCCTGCGGCCAAAAAACTCTATGCCGAGTATATGGGCATCACCGACCCTAAAATCAGCTACTGCGCATACGCCAAGGACCTCGTGGGCGAGGGCCTGTATAACGTATGGAACAAGGGGCCCAAGCAAACTCTAAAAATGATTACATCGCACTTTGGTTCATACAACGCACGCGCTGGAAAATAGTCTGATGGGCAGCAAAGCAAGCAGAAATACCTCCATCGAAGCGCTGCGCTTGGTCGCGGTCGCCGGGATTGCCATATTCCACACGTTTCAATGGACCTTCCAAGCCGTCTGCACCGGCCTACCGGAATATGCGCCGCTCGCTGCCTTCCCTTGCTCCGGCGCGCTCGGCTTTATCAACCTGCTGGGCTGTTGGGCCAACGAGGTCTTCTTTATGATCTCGGGGTACTTCCTTATTCCCTCGGCGGTTCGTGCCCTCCAAAACGGGTCATCCGCACCGGATCTCGCTCGTAAATCGTTTACGCGGTTAAAGAAAATCGTCTTGCCCACGCTCTTTTATTGCGTAGCTTGTCTGCTTGTTTCGATGTACGTCTATCCCCTGCCCGAAATCTCGCTACACGAGATTGGCTGGCTCACGTTGGGCATCGAGTTTATCTGGGTCTACGCGACATCTGTATTGCTCGTCCCAGTGATTGCGTTGATACGACAGCGGATCGGCAGCATAAGGGCCCCGTTTGTCGTAGCACTTCTCGTGCTCGCAACATTTGGAATCAACTGCCACATCGCGGCGACGGCAAACGAAGCTGCCGGTATCGTTTTGTGGCGCAAGCTCATGAGCGCCGTTACCTACCTGGTCGCGTTTATTGCGGCTGGGGAAATGCGCTTTGTCCTCGAATACCACGGCAACGCATCTGGCGCTCAAAAATCCAAGACCGTACTCATCGGACTCGTTGCCGCCACCATCGCGCTCGAGCTTCTACTCTCGGCAAACAGCCAGTACGACACGCTCTGGAAGCTCTCCTACAAGTCCACTTCCGTCATATCCTTTATCTTGGCCGCCGCATCCGTTGCCGCCGCAGCGCTCCATCAGCCGCGCCACGAAGTCCCAGCTGCAGACAAGACAATCATGTCTCTCGCCGCAGGAACGCTCGCTTTCTACGCCGTACAGTCGTTTACCTGCAACGTCTGGCGACCCATCTTTGACAAAGCAATCTACACCATGGCGACAGGCATCCAAACGGGAGAGCCCCATCCAGCCGGCGCCATTTTGCTCGGAATCCTTATGAGCCTTTGCCTCGCGCTTGCCCTGCTCCTCGTGGATATCGTACGCAGGGCCGTGGTCGACGCCATCAAGGCTCGCATGAACAGCTAAGCAGCCTTCCGACTCCGCAGACCACGAAGCGCGCTAACACCCGAAGCAAATAAAATCGCAAAGACAATCGCCCAGTTCTTGCAGCCAAATACCGGAATATGAACGATCGCATGGTCATGCATAACAACGAAATAACCCAGAACAACCACCAGAGGCAGCGCCATGAGCAGTGACTGGATCAACATCTTGCGACGACGACCGCCTTGCGCTCCGCCCCGTATCGAGCAAACGAGCACGGCAATCCAAATCGCCAATACGGCAGCAAACGAAACAAGACAAACGATGTTCGAGATCATCGCATAACCAGCAGTTGAGCAAATGGCGAACAGCTGCGGGCTCATGCAATAAAACTCCTTCAAAATCTGAGGCCAGTCAACTTGGGGCAACAGTGACGAAGTCCCATGCGCAGACCAAAGACCCATCTCGCCCAGAACGTTCGAAAAGACCTCGTCCCAGCCCAGCACAAATGCCGCGACAACCCATTTCATCGCCCAGGTAAACACAAACGAAAGCCCAAACCCAAAGAGCGCCTGCAGCATCGTGACGACGCAGCGCTTGGGGCGCTCGCCCTCGGGGAGCGCAATGAAGGCGAAAAAGCAATGCAGGGCGACAACTGCAGCAGGGATCGTTAAAAAGTCAAGAAACGAAAACACGGCGCCCGTCGCTATCGACCAAAGGACAAGGCGGCTTGTGAAAACCCGCGCGTTCGGGGCCGAGTCCAAACGAAGGCTCATGCAAGACATCATGATGAGCGCCACAAAGAACGAGATGCACAGCAGCAGATCACCGATAAAATTGAAAAACAGATTGGTCGAGAACAACAGGATTGCAAGGAAACCCAACGTCACTGGCTTTGAAAACCGCTTCCGCAAGGCAACGTAAGCGCAAGCGGAGCCGACAATCGCCAGAGCAGCCGCAGGCACCACGACCACATCGATACCGCCAATAAACAGGCAGACATTCGTAAGTAGCTGCCATCCATGCCAATACCGGTAATACTGCTGATGCGTAATCCCGTTGGCTTTCGTAACGTCATCAATCTCGGCAACAGCCATCGTCTTAAACGGAGAACCTTGGTCCTTTTGCCGTGCGACTTCAATGATAAAGCGATTGTTATCAAAGCAAGCAGGACCAGCAGCAACACGGTGGTCGTAGACATACATTTCAGACAGCAGGGCCGAGGACTCCGAACCCTGCGCATGCGACTCGATAACGGACCGCGGAAGACAATTTGCCACCGTATTGCTCAAGACAAATGCGACCTGAAGAACCAAAAAACAGCAACATGGCCTTGATGGGGAGGCTATCGGCAAAGGAGGTTAAACGAGTTTTATTCACGGGTCATCCAAACAGAAAGATTGCGTCCACAGGAATCGGCACCTATGTAATACCACAATGCGCGCATGCAATCTCGCTACGCCCACACGTCAACCAGGCTTGTAGCAAACGTTCTTGGTGATTAGCGGAACATTACCCGCGGGCGCCCGCCTACGCTTACAATAGTTGTGTCCCATGGGACACGTTGTTTATTCCGCAGGGCCGATATGCTGCCCACGCGAAAGGATATTCTCGTTCATGACTTCCACCCTTCCCGCCCCCATCGACAAGCTCGCCATCGTCGTCGTTACGTACAAGCGCCAGGAACTCCTGGCCAACTTGTTCGACTCAATGACCGAGCTCACGGCAACGCCCTGGCGCATCGTGATTGTCGATAACGAAAATTCGCGCGAGACCGAGGCCATGTGCACCGCATTCAACGAGCGCCTGGCCAACCTGTGGGGCATCGACACCGAGCAGCCCGACGCGCAGGGCCGCACCGACCGTGTCATCTACGCCCCGCAGCTCGAAAACGGCGGCGGTGCGGGCGGCTTCTCCGCCGGCACTAAATGCGCCTACGACTTGGGGGCCCAGTGGTTCTGGGTCATGGACGACGACGTGCTCGTCATCCCCGAAGGCATCGAGCGCTTGGCCAAGTGGACCGACCGCTACGACGTCATCCAGGGCTCGCGCCTGGACTTTGACGGCGGCGCCTTCTTTTGGCAATACCAACTCATCCTTTCACTCGGCATTCCCAACCCAGTCGCCAAGTGGGACTTGGGGCCCGAGGGCCACCGCACCATGAACCAACTGTGCTTTGAGGGCGGCATGTTCTCGCGCCGCGTGGTCGACAAGATTGGCCTACCCGACGCGCGCTTCTTTATCTACGGCGACGATGCCTGCTATGGCTACGTGGCCAGCCAGCACTTCCCCGCCGCCGTTGTTGCCGACGTGGTACTCAAGCGCGCCCGCGCCGTCTCTAACTGGGATATCGCCGGCAAGCGCCAGCTCAACTCCACGAGCGACACCAACCGCTACTACATCATGCGCAACCGAGGCTTCCTTGCTCGCTACATGCAGATCTACGGCGACTACCACCCAGTGCTGTTCCGTCTGGGCAACGCCGCGACCTTCTGCAAGGAATTCATTCGCCTGGCCGCCGTTGACAAGTGCTTTAAGACCGGTATCCCGGCGCTGCGCCGTGGCATGAAGGACGCCCGCAAGATCGTTAAGGATCCCAACTGGAAGCCCATGCCGCCCATGAAGGACACCGAGTAACGGAAGCCGGAAACACCTCAGCGCTTAAAGCCGCTGGTACACCGTAGCCACATGCTGTCCATCAAACCCAAACCCCCAGCGCATGCGACCAACGCCGGGTCGCGGCACACGGATTTCGTCGATGCCGTCGCGCTCTATGTCGAGCAGCGCCTGCACGGCCAGCAATTCCAGGCCCAGCGCATCCACACCGGGGTCATACATCATGTTGATCGTTATCAGCGGACGTTCATCGAGCATACCGATCGTATCGGCTATGTCGAACACGGCGCCCGTGGGAAAAACCTGGATGTCCCAGCGATCCGCGCCACACTTTCGCCTCGAAGCAGGATTGGCATAGCCCGGCAATCCAAAGCAGAGTCCTTGCAAGAGTAGGTGATATGGCAGCGGAGCATCTGGGTCGGTCGCACCGATTCCCGCATCTCCCAAGATGCGGCTTAGCGTCCGCCTCACGGTATCCTCGTTCCCATGGCACAGCCCGTCGCGAAACGCATCGACGTCTCGAATGTCTTCTGCAGCGCACTCAAACCACTCAATAATCACTAGACGCAAGGCCTGGCGAAGCTCGTTATTGGGCAATCGCAAAGCACGGAGGCGATCGCCATGCTCTGGCTCCTCAGTCATATCCGTCGTGAGAAAACCGGACAGATACAGCGCTGTCCACATGCCATCGTCAGGCGAGACATCTGGCTCCGCAGTGCCCAAACAAAGCGGGACCTCAGCGCACCCATGGGCCTCGAGCAAATCAAACAAGACCGAAAGGCGGTCGAGATTCCACCCGGCAACTACCCTACTCAGGCAATCGGCATATCCATACAGATCGGCACGCACAGGCGCCGTACAGCCTCGGCCCAGAAAACCGATCACACGCTCTGGACTCGAGCAATAGGCCCTGCCAAACCGATACCCCTCGAGCCAGTCACGCGCATCATCCAGGTATTCCTCGCGCCCAGCATGATTCAAAAGAGCCTCGACCTCAGCATCCGAAAAACCGAGACATCGGTCACACCACGCCGACAGCGGCGTCGTCAGACAATACGAGCAGCCGCGCGAAGAAAGCGCCGCTTCGGCAGGACCGGGACACTCCCCCATCAGACACGTCAGCCGCAACGAATCGCGCGCAGTGGCAATGGCGTCAAACAGCACACGGTCAAGTAGTTCTGCCGGATCGGCGTCGGAAGCGTCCCTCGCGCTCGCACGGCGAGACCACGCCGCATCGTACCCATCAACGAGCAATACAACCTGCTCATCGCAGGCAATCTCCAGCAGTTCTATGAGCACACCGAGCACCGAGGCGACCTCGTCCTCGCTCGCCACCCCACGCGCGACACGTTCGATGTGACGCACCTTATCTCGAGCTAAATCCGGAGCCTCCAAGAGAGCCAACAAGCGAGCGCACTCGCCCGAAAGGGCATCGCGCACGACGCCGGCAACAGCGGGGCCACGCCTCGCAGCGCCAGAAAAGTCCAGCGATATCACCGGATAGCAAGTATACTCATCCCGATAGCGCCCGCCGTTCGCATCCCAAATCTGAGCATCGGCAAACAAACGCTGACCAGAGCGACCGACCGCTGGACGCTCCAGAAAAGCCCTAAGCATCGACAAGTTCATGCTCTTGCCAAAACCCTCGGGTCGACAGCACACCACAACGGACGCGTCGCAGTCCAACACATCGGCAATAAACACGGTCTTGTCAACCAGCATGCAGCAACCAAGGGCCTCCGCATAGTCGTGCATGCCAATGGGCAAAACCGCATCGTCGGCACAGCCGATCAAGCGCACGCCAAAGCCAGCAGCACAATCAACATTTGCCTGTTCAGACACCAAAACGTTCCCCCTAAATCGCTGCACGATGCCAATTGTAATGACCGCCTCGCGCGTACCGACGACGCCGCGCGAACATATCGGGCAACGGTAGCAACAAGAGGTGTGAGGGGGCATAACTAATCGTTGCACAACAAAACGGGGCCCGATGCATTCGCACCGGACCCCGTCCCAACTCTTTAGTTATCTGGCAACCGAGAGGCTACTCCTCCGAGCCGTCCTCCCCAGAAGCCTTCTTCTGCTGATCAAGCTTATGCTTACCACTTACGATAGACGTAGCACCCAGCGTAGCCAAGCTCGCGCTGGCAAGGCTCGCCATAACGATAAGGTCGCCCGTCTTGGGCATGTTACCGCCAGATGACTTGGTCGTTGTAGTCGTCGTGGTTGTAGTTGTCACCGTTTTGGAGTCATTTTGCTCCTGGACCTGGTCGTCAGCACCGCTCTTGTCGTCGTCTTCGGACTGTTTCTTTTCGCCCTCGGTCTTGCTCTCGTCCTTCTTCTGACCGGACTTGTCGCCCTTCTCATCAGAGCTAGAACCCTTATCGGATTCGGTCTTCTCGGAAGCCTTGTCCTTGGAGTCGCCCTTTGCGGCCTCGGACTTTTCCGTGGAAACCTGATCAGAATTGTCCCTGTTCTGGGTCGAGCCGTTATTGACACCAGCCATCAGCGAAGAGCCCAGCGTAGAACCAAGCTGCACGGAGAAAGAAGGCTTCTTGTCCGGCGAAGCAACGGGAGCGTCCGGCGCCTTATTCGAGTCGTCCTTGGAAGCATCGGAATCAGGGATTGCGGCAGAGCCAGAGCCGTTGTTAGAGCCGGTGTCAGCGGACGAATCGCTCGAGCCGGTGGATGAGTTAGAGGCGTCAGCGCCGGTCGAACCAGAAGCGTCGCCGCCCGTATTGCCGACAGAGCTTGAAGACGAATCGCCCGCAGCAGAGCCGTTCGAGGTAGAGCCGTCGTTGGTAGTACCACCAGCAGAACCATCACCGTCAGTATCGGTCGAGGGCGCATCCATCCTGTCATCGTTGGCATCGTCACTCGAGTCGTCATTCGAATCAGGTGTCGGCGAGGGCGCCGGCGTAGGCTCGGGCTGCACGGGCGTCGCAGCGGCAGCCTCATCCTCGGCGATATAAACCAAGCAGTCCTTCAGCTCGTTGCGGTAGCGGTTCTTCCAGCCCTCATGATACTGGGGCTGGCTCGAATACTTGGTCGCCACGTTATTGACCACGCTGTTGGAGAGCGCCGTCACAAACTCGCGGTCGGTCATACTGTTAGAAAGGTTTGCCCAGCGGAAGAAGTCCCTGCAACCACCGGTGCCGCACATGTTGGTGATACTCCACACCATGCCCTTAACGCAATCGGCGCGGCCCGAAACATCAATGCCCAAGCCACTCTTGAGCCACGCCTCGGTCACCGCATAGTACGAGTTGTACGCATAGGCATCTTGAAGTGCTGAGAACTCAACAGGATCGGTGTTGTACGCACCTTGGAAGGCATCTTGCGCGATATGGCCCAGCTCGGTGAGCTGGCCGTTCTCGTACATGGCATTGCTCGCGTTGGAGATCTCGCTGCCGCGATCAATCGCATCCTTGAGCATGCTGTATTTTTCGGGGTTGTAGTTGTAGGCCTGCTTCATAAACGGAATGAGCGACCATCGACGGTCGAACTGGTAATAGCCCAGCGCGTTATAGCCGTCGCCATACGAAAAGCCCTGGTTATAGTTGCCATGGCTCTCGTACTTGGTAAAGTACTTCATCTCGGTGGTCACGTTAACAAACGAAACGCCCTGGACCGACCTCAGCACGCCCGAGAAGGACTGCTGGGTATAGAGACCCTTATCGATATCGGTCGCATTCGAGGCAACGCCCGGCGTGGGCTCCTCGGCAGCGGCGGGTGCCGGCGCGGAAACGGCGCCAAACGAAAGCGCCAGCGTCAGGCCCGCGACAATAGCAGAATGCTTGGGCTGCATAAGATCCTCCCTGCATTGGTGTAGTTAAAGTGCAGTTTGCAAAGATAAGAGTAAGTATTGCAGCTCGCCCGTTGTTGCACAACAACCCCTCGGTAAACGGCAACAACCCTCCGCGAAATCCGCGAAATCTAAAGGAATTAAACAAACTGGTCGTCGGGCACCAGAAGAAGATCGCCGTAGCGTCCCATCAGCCCGTCTCTCAACTGACAGAAAGCGGGGATATAGACGTTCAGGATACGCTGAATCAAATCTTGAGCGAGCTTGTTGTCATAGATATGGACGTTCGTATTGCGGTCTCTGAGCATATCTAGCCATGCCGCCTCATCAATAAAGTCGTAGAATCGGTAGGCTTCCTTCAAGATGGCACGAGGAGACCCCGATGCAGCAAGCGTGGCGCCCTCATACTCGAGCAGACGTTTAAGGAGCTTCCAGCTCAGTTCAAACTGAAGGTTGAACTTATTAATCAATCCACTCTGAACAAAATCATTGCTAAGATCCTGATTGGGTGCATCCTCAAGATTCGCCAAGGCGCTGGCAAAGTTCTCATATTTTTTCATACAGAATCACACCATCCCTGGCAATTTCATCGAGCAATTGCTGCGATAAGGACTCATCCAGATTGACGACGTCTATATCTAAAAGAGTATCAAGACGCTCCTCTATCAGATATGAGAAACGGTCGAAATCCCGGCAACCTGCTACAGCAATATCAATATCGCTCTTAGGTAAGTTGTCACCGCGGGCACGAGAACCAAACAGCACAACCCTCTCGGCGTCACATTCCCGAGCAAAAATCTCAATTTGCTTGTACACCTTGTCGAGAGATACCATCTGCAGCCCTACAGCTTAATGTCAAAGTTAATCTCAGGGACGGCAGCAAGGTCGGCCAACGTCACGCCGTCGACGTACTTTTCGATCACGTCGTCCAGACCGCGCCAGAATTTGACGGTCGAGCAGAGATCGCTGCGGGCGCAGCTGTTGTCGATACCATCGCACGCCACCGGAGCAGTACTGCCCTCGACAGCGCGCAGGATGTCGCCAGCACGCACCTCGGATGGATCCTTGGCCATCATGTAGCCGCCGCCCTTGCCGCGCACGCTCTTAAGCAGGCCAGCCTTCATAAGTGGACGAACCAGCTGTTCCAGATACTTTTGCGAGATACGCTCGCGGTCGGCAACCTCGCGCAGGGCAATCTTGCCCTCGGCGTCGCCCAGCGCCGCGATATAGATCATCAGCCGGAGGGCATAGCGGCCCTTGGAAGAAATGAGCATACCTACCCTCCCATCGCATCTGGGACAACATAACCAGGTTTGTTTGTCCCATTTCTTAAGTAAATGGGACAAACACAACAGGTTATGTTGTCCCAGAATTTGAAAAGTCGAGTGGATTAGTCGGGTTTTCCCTTGACTAACGCCAAACCCATAGTAACTTTATTCCGAGAAGATTCCTAGGGTTTCGCACACCCATGAGTACACCATATACAGAGAGGGACAGCATGAGCGCAAATCCGCTGCTTTCCATCGAAGGTCTGACCGCCTCCGTGGACGAGAAGACCATCCTCCACAACGTCAACCTCAACGTCGCCGCCGGCGAGACCCACGTGCTGATGGGACCCAACGGCGCCGGCAAGTCCACCCTTGGCCACCTGGTCATGGGCGACCCCGTCTACACCGTCAACGACGGCCGTATTGTCTTTGACGGCCAGGACATCACCGAGCTCACCACCGACAAGCGCTCGCGTGCCGGCCTGTTCCTGAGCTTCCAGGCCCCGGTCGAGATCCCGGGCGTGCCGCTGTCGAGCTTTTTGCGCGCCAGCATCGCCGGCCGCCCCGGTCTGGAGATGAAGGGCAAGGAGTTCCGCCGTCGCGTCAAAGAGCTCGCGGCCGAGCTCAACATGGATACCGCCTACCTCAACCGCGAGCTGGGCGTGGGCTTCTCGGGCGGCGAGAAGAAGAAGGTAGAAATGCTCCAGCTTCTGCTGCTGCAGCCCAAGCTCGCCATTCTGGACGAGACCGACTCAGGCCTGGACGTCGACGCGCTTTCCACCGTCAGCCACGGCATGGACGCCTACCGCAAGAGCTGCGACGGCTCCATGCTCATCATCACGCACAACACGCGCATCCTGGAGCACTTGGATGTCGACCGCGTCCACGTTATGGTCAAGGGTCATATCGTGCGCGAGGACGACGCCTCGCTCATCCCCTGGATCGACAAGAACGGCTTTGAGACCTTCGAGCGCGAGGCCGCCGAGCAGCGCGCCCAGGCCGAGGCCGCCGCTGCCGAGCAGCAGGCGTAAAGGGGCGACGTAATGACCAAGAACCGCACCGAGGTCGCGGACATCGACCGCAGCCTCTACGACTTCACCTATGGCGAGGAGGGATTCGAGCGCCTCGACGCCGGCATCACGCCCGACATCGTGCGCGAGATCAGCGCCAAGAAGGACGAACCGCAGTGGATGCTCGACCTGCGCCTCAAGTCCCTCGAGATCTTCAACCGCTTCCCCGATCCGACGTGGGGCCCCTCCATCGAGGGCCTGGACATGGACAACATCGTCACCTACGTCAAGCCCAACACCGACAAAAAGCACGACTGGGAGTCGGTGCCCGACGACATCAAGAACACCTTTGAGCGCCTGGGCATCCCCGAGGCCGAGCGCAGCTACCTGGCGGGCGTCGGCGCGCAGTACGACTCCGAGCTGGTCTACCACAACATGCAGGACACCGCGTCCAAGATGGGTATCGTCTATTCCGGCATCGAGGAGGCCCTGCACGACCCGCAGTGGGAGCCGCTCATCCACGAGAAGTTTATGACGCTCATCCCGCCCACCGACCACAGGTTTGCGGCCCTGCACGGCGCCGTATGGTCGGGCGGCTCGTTTGTCTACGTGCCCAAGGGCACCAAGCTCGACTTCCCGCTGCAGAGCTACTTCCGCCTTAACGCCAAGGGTGCCGGCCAGTTTGAGCACACGCTCATCATCGTCGAGGACGATGCCGACCTGCACTTTATTGAGGGTTGCTCCGCGCCCAAGTACAACGTGGCCAACCTCCACGCCGGCGCCGTCGAGCTCTTTGTGGGCAAGCGTGCGCACCTGCGCTACTCGACTATCGAGAACTGGTCCAAGAACATGTACAACCTCAACACCAAGCGTGCGCGCGTGGACGAGGACGGCGACATCGAGTGGATCAGTGGCTCCTTCGGCAGCCACGTGGGCTACCTCTACCCCATGAGCGTGCTCAACGGCCGTCGCGCCCGCTCGAGCTTTACCGGCATTACCTTTGCCGGCGCCGGCCAGAACCTGGATACCGGCTGCAAGGTCGTGCTCAACGCGCCCGAGACCTCGGCAACCGTCGAGACCAAGGGCATCTCCAAGAGTGGCGGCATTCAGACCTTCCGCAGCTCTATTGTGGCGACACCCAAGGCCGAGGGCTCCAAGGCAACCGTGAGCTGCCAGTCGCTGATGCTCGACGACCAGAGCCGCTCCGACACTATTCCGGCCATGGACATCCGCGCCAAGAACGTCGATATCGGCCACGAGGCCACCATCGGCCGCATCGGCGACGACAAGGTGTTCTACCTGATGAGCCGCGGTATCTCGGAGGAAGAGGCCCGCACCATGATCGTCAACGGCTTTGCCAACCCGGTCTCCAAGGAGCTGCCGCTGGAGTACGCCGTCGAGATGAACAACCTGATCAAGCTCGAGATGGAAGGAGCGATCGGATAATGAAACAGACCACGAACACCGCTGCCACCACGCTCGAGCAGGTCAATGCGATGCCTGCTGCAACTTGGGGCTGGCTCAAGATGAACCAGACTAAGCTCGAGCTTTCGGCCGAACTTGCCGCCGCACCCGCCGAGGCCGTTGAGGTCGAGGGCTTGGACGAGCAGCTTGCCGGCTCGGCCGACGCCTTCGACGCCGCCATGGACGCCATGGCCGAGCGCTTCCCCGAGCGCCGCGCCTCCGCCCCCGGCGACGCTGCCGACCGTGCCCGCATCACGCCCGAGACCGAGCTCGACGTGCCCGCCACCTCTGTCTACCAGGCCGGCGCCATCAAGCTCGAGGAGGAGCTCTCCCCTGCCGAGGCCTTCGAGACCGGCATGGGCGAGGCTGCCTATGCGTATCTGACCGAGCACGCCACCAAGCGCATCGTCATCGATGTTCCCGCCTACCAGCACGCCGCCGTTACCGTGCGCGTGAGTGGCGTCGACGCAGCGGCTGCGATTGCCGCCATCGACGTCGTCGCCCGCCCGCAGGCAACGCTCGACCTGCAGATCGCCCTGGACTCCCCCGTTGCTGGCGAGGGTGTCGTGGGCTCCGTGCTGCGCGTCTGCGCCCACGAGTACGCCACCGTCAACGTGACCTGCACGCAGACGCTCGACGATAGCTGGATCGCGCTCGACGACACCGGTCTGTTCCTGGACGAGGGCGCGCGCGTCAACGTGCAACACACCGTCCTGGGTGCCGGCGCCAGCGCCACCGGCCTTGCCGGCGACCTGCTGGGCGATACCGCCAAGGTCACCATCGATACCGATTACCTGGGCGCCCGCGAGCAGGTGCGCGACTTTAACTACGAGCTGCGCCACCGCGGTCGCAAGACCGAGTGCGAGATCGACGCCAACGGCGTGCTGACCGGCACGTCCAAGAAGGTCTACCGCGGCACCATCGACCTCGTGCACGGCTGCAAGGGTGCAACCGGCACCGAGCGCGAGACGGTGCTTTTGGCCAACAAGGGCGTCGACAACAAGACCGTCCCCGTCATCCTCTGCGACGAGGACGACGTCGCCGGCAACCACGGCGCCACCATCGGTCACGTCCGCGACGAGCAGCTGTTCTACCTCGCCTGCCGCGGCCTTGACCAAAACGCCGCCGAGGACCTGTTCATCCGCGCCAAGCTGGAAGACGCCGCGCTTTCCGCCACCGACGAGCGTACCCGCGCCGCCGTCGTCCGCTTGGGCAACAACCTGATCGACAACTTTGAAGAGGAGCTCGCATGATCGATACCGAGCACGTTAAATGCGACACCTGTACCGCCCCCGAGCCCATGGAGCTCGACGCCAGCGACGAGGCCTCGCGCGGCTGGCCTACCGTAGACATCGAGACCAACCCCTACAAGGCACAGTTCCCGCTGTTCCAGCAGCATCCCGAGATCGCCTTCCTCGATAGTGCCGCCACCGCGCAGCGTCCCGCCTGCGTGCTCGACGCCGAGCGCGATTTCTACCAGCGCATGAACGCCAACCCCCTGCGCGGCCTGTACTCGCTGTCCGTCGAGGCCACCGACGCCATCGCGAAGGTCCGCCAACAGATCGCCGACCTCATCGGCGCCCCCCAGGCCAACGAAGTCGTCTTCACCCGCAACACGAGCGAGTCGCTCAACCTGGTCGCCAAGAGCTTTGCACCCACAGTCCTCGAGCCGGGCGACGAGGTCGTCATCACCATCATGGAACACCACTCCAACCTGATTCCGTGGCAGCAGGTCTGCCGCGAGACCGGTGCCAAGCTCGTCTACCTCTACCCCACCAAGACCGGCCAGCTCACGACCGAGGAGGTTCTGGCCAAGGCGGGCCCCAAGACCAAGATCCTGGCCGTGGGTCAGGTCTCTAACGTCCTGGGCGTCGAGAATCCGGTCAAGAACCTCGGCAAGCTCGTGCACAAGTACGGCGGCTATCTGGTCGTCGACGGCGCACAGTCGCTGCCGCACATGCCAGTCAATGTGGCCGATCTGGGCGCCGACTTCTTTGCCTTTAGCGCGCACAAGGCCATGGGCCCCATGGGCATCGGCGTGCTGTGGGGCAAGATGGATCTGCTCAACGCCATGCCGCCCATGCTTACCGGCGGTGAGATGATCGACTCGGTTACTGAGCAGGACGCCGTCTGGGCTCCCGTCCCCGAGAAGTTCGAGGCCGGCACGCAGGACGCCGCCGGCATCTTCGCCACAGGCGCCGCCCTCGACTACCTCGTCAACACGGTGGGCTACGAAAACATCCAGGCACGCGAGCAGGCACTCGTCCACTACCTGATGGGCGAGCTCATGCAGCTCGACTTTGTCCAGATCATCGGCTCAATCTATTGGGATAACCACCACGGCGTCGTGAGCTTTAATGTCAAGGGCATCCACCCGCACGATGTCGCGAGCATCATGGACATGGACGGCGTCTGCATCCGCGCCGGTCACCACTGCGCGCAGCCGCTGCTCACCTGGCTGGGCGTCGAGAACCTTGCCTGCTGCCGCGCCAGCGTAGCCTTCTACAACGACAAGGCCGACATCGACAAGTTCATCGCCGGCCTGCATCACGTTTGGAGCACGTTCAATGGGTAATCTGTACACCTCCACCACATTTATGGAGCACAACTCGCACCCCGACTATAAGTACGAGATGGATGCTCCCACGCACGAGCACGACGGCATCAACCCTAGCTGCGGAGACGAGCTCACCTTGCAGCTGCGTGTCGAGAACAACGTGATCGAGGAGGCCTCCTTTACCGGTCACGGCTGCGCCATCAGCCAGGCCAGTGCCGACATCATGGCCGACCTCATCACCGGCGAGACCGTCGAGGAAGCTCGCCACCTGGCAGAGCTCTTCCTCGCCATGATCCGCGGCGAGAAGCTCTCCGAGGAGGACCTGGAAGACCTGGACGAAGCCGCCCAGCTCCAGGACATCTCGCACATGCCCGCCCGCGTCAAATGCGCCGAGCTCGCCTGGCGCACCCTCGACGGCATGCTCACGGGACAAAATAATCAGTAGTATTTGTCCCAAATCTTAAGAATTTTGTTGGCCGAATCGCTTGACAAGAGTGGTTCGGCCATTTTCTATTCCGAGCCCTCAGCCTGAGCATTCACCCGAACATAAGCGCGCACGATACGAGAGACGGTACTCTTGCTGATTCCCGTATATCGTTCGATCTCGCGCACCGTGTAGCCGACATCGTGCAGGGCGAAAATGATTCCATCTCGCCGCGAGGGCGCTACGGTCTTGAGTTCGTTGAGCGGCACGCCCAGGCGCTTCGCCATCTTGTCGGCAAACGCACGCCGCTCCCACTCTGTCTCATCCATATCGTGAATCACCGGATCGGAACCATCGGGCATCGACAGAGAATAATCCAGAAACCCCTTGGCAGACTCAAAGAGCTCAAGCACACAAGAAGGGTCCGAAAATCCCCTCGTCGTATCGTTGTCATACGCTCTCAGATACTCGGCAAAGCTGCTCCAGGGATAACGCTCGATCAGGGCGATACCCGCCTCCTGCGGATTAGCGTGAACATAGCGAATGGCAGCCATTAGATAACGGTCGGTATCGAGCGAGCGCCGGTCAAAACGGTTCTGGAACAGATGCCCCGTGCGCCCCGTGCGTTTATTGAACCGCCGCGCGTACGTCAAAAGCAGCCGGTGCATCGCCGCGCTCATCGCGTCCTCGTAATCTGCAAGCACCAGATGCACGTGATTGCCCATAAGGCACCAGGCGATAACCGTCACGCCCGCCTCGCGGCAGCACTCGCGCATCAGCTCCAAAAACTCCCACCGGTCTTCATCGCCCTCAAAGATGAGCTGCTTGCCCGTACCGCGGGCACAGACATGGTAAAAGCCGGTAACCGTTCTCCAAACGCGCTGCATGGCGCTCCCTTCGCCGGGATCTGATTGCCATCCAATACAGCACGATTGAAGCGTGCCATCAAAACATTCACGCAAAACAATACACTCGCGCGGCCAAAGGCAGTAAACGGGCGGCGAACGGCACCGTTGCAACAGGTCAGACCCCGCAACGCATACAAGAGCTGACCAAAAGCTTGCCCAAGACGAACCCCCTCTACGGAAGTTCGCGACCACAGAACATATAGTTAAACCGTTTCAATTAAAACTTCCGGACTTCTCGCTACGAAAACTGAGCCGTTCGCCGAATATTCCGTGCATTTCGCGGTATTATAGGGGCTGCATGTCATGTCCCTTTCGAAGGGTCGCCCGGCAATCGCCAGCCACGACCCCCAGACGGGACGCCAACACGATAGAGAGGAGAGGCATGCAGTACTCACAGGAAGTGGAGAACATGTGCCCCGTTGCCAAGGGTGCATACCACGGCCCCGCACCCATCCCCGAGGAGGGCAAGTGGGTCCAGGCTAAGGAGATTTCCGACATCTCCGGTCTTACGCACGGTGTGGGTTGGTGCGCACCTCAGCAGGGCGCCTGCAAGCTCACGCTGAACGTCAAGGACGGCATCATCGAGGAGGCCCTCGTTGAGACCATCGGCTGCTCGGGCATGACCCACTCTGCCGCCATGGCTTCCGAGATCCTTCCCGGTAAGACCATCCTCGAGGCCCTCAACACCGACCTCGTCTGCGACGCCATCAACGTTGCTATGCGCGAGATCTTCCTGCAGATCGTTTACGGCCGCAGCCAGACCGCGTTCTCCGAGGGCGGCCTGCCCGTGGGCGCCTCCCTCGACGACCTCGGCAAGGGCCTTCGCTCTCAGGTCGGCACCATGTTCGGCACCAAGGCCAAGGGCGCTCGTTACCTCGAGCTCGCTCAGGGCTACGTCACCCGCATGGCTCTCAACGACAAGAACGAGATCATCGCATTCGAGTTCCTGAACCTCGGCAAGTTCACCGACGCCGTCAAGGCCGGCAAGACCCCCGAGGAGGCCATCGCTGGCGCTATGGGCCACTATGGTCAGTGGGAGAACGCTGCCAAGTACATCGACCCGCGCACCGACGAGGAGACTCACTCCGTCGCCAGCGTGTTCCCGGTTCACGAGTAGAAAGGGAGGGAAATAACTATGACTGTTACGTTCGAAGGTTACGAGCGCCGCGCTGACAAGATCAACAAGTGCCTCGCCGACAACGGCATCGCCTCCCTCGAGGAAGCTCTGCAGATCTGCACCGACAAGGGCTTCAACCCGCGTGAGATCGTCAACAACACCCAGTCCATCGCCTTCCAGAACGCCGAGTGGGCCTACACCCTCGGTTGCGCTCTCGCTGTCAAGCGTGGCGCCAAGACCGCTTCTGAGGCTGCCGCCATCATCGGCGAGGGCATCCAGGCCTTCACCGTTCCCGGCTCCGTCGCCGAGGACCGCAAGGTCGGTCTGGGCCACGGCAACCTGGGCGCTATGCTGCTCTCCGACGACACCGAGTGCTTCGCCTTCCTGGCTGGCCACGAGTCCTTCGCTGCCGCTGAGGGCGCTATCGGCCTGGCTCTGAACGCCAACAAGGCTCGCAAGAAGCCGCTGCGCGTTATCCTCAACGGTCTGGGCAAGGACGCCGCTCAGATCATCGCCCGCATCAACGGCTTCACCTACGTGAGGACCCAGTTCGACTACTACACGGGCGAGCTCAAGGTCGTCGAGACCATCCCCTACTCCGATGGTCCCCGCGCTGCCGTTAACTGCTACGGTTCCGACGACGTCCGCGAGGGCGTTGCCATCATGTGGCACGAGAACGTCGACATCTCGATCACCGGTAACTCCACCAACCCCACGCGCTTCCAGCACCCCGTCGCTGGCACCTACAAGAAGGAGCGCCTCGAGGCTGGCAAGAAGTACTTCTCCGTCGCTTCTGGTGGCGGCACTGGCCGTACCCTGCACCCGGACAACATGGGCGCCGGCCCTGCCTCTTACGGCATGACCGACACCATGGGCCGCATGCACTCCGACGCCCAGTTCGCCGGTTCTTCCTCCGTGCCTGCGCACGTCGACATGATGGGTCTCATCGGCATGGGCAATAACCCCATGGTCGGTGCCACCGTCGCCTGCGCTGTCGCCGTCGAGGAGGCCCTCAAGGCCTAGTCGCGCCCGCGCGATGCTCACATAGTTGAGCTTTGGAGCCGCTACCTTTCGGGGTAGCGGCTCTTTTTGTTTACGCTGTCGCAGGGCAACTAATGCCGATATATCAGTTGGGGCGAAATACGAGATGTGATGAGACGGAGCGTCAGAACGTCCATGACGCCCACCTGCCATATTTGCCCTTTACCGATTTGCCGAGTCTTTGCGGCCCCATTGCCGATCACCCATGCGACAATGCGCCGGACGAGAAAGGAATCCGATGGAATCGACTGATGTACTGGTAATTGGATCTGGCATTGCGGGCCTTTGCGCCGCCATCGAAGCGGCACGCACGGGTGCAACCGTCACTGTGGCAAGCGCCGGAAAGACTATGAGTGGATCGAGCTTCTTCCCCGGAACCTGGGGCCTGGGGCTTATCGGACCCGTCGACGAAGACGATGAGCAGGACCTCATCGACACCATTCAGACCGTTGGTGGCGGCGTCGCCGACCCCGAGCTTGTCCAGACGTTTGTCCACGGCATTCCCCAGGCAATTGAATGGCTCGAGCAAGACCTAGGCGTTGAGCTCCAGCGTCCGCAAAGCGCTGAGAGCGCCCAGCAAAAGCAATTTATCCCCTGCTTTGACCACAAGACGCGCATGTGGCGCGGCCTCACCCGCAAGCCCCTTGAGGACGCTCTGACGACCCGAATCGAGTCACTCGGCATTCGCCTGCTCCCCCGCTATGAGCTTATCGACCTTGTTGAGGACACGAACGGTAGAATAACCGGAACCGTGCTCTACGACCTCACCGAAAATCGAATCGTGCCCTTTGCTGCCAAGGCCACGATCATCGCAACCGGTGGCACAGGCGGCCTGTTCGAGCGCAGCCTTACGTCGGCTGATGTGCTCAGCTCCTCGCAGGCCATCGCGCTGGCGCACGGCGCAACACTTACTAATATAGAGTTCATGCAGATGATGCCCGGTTTCATCGAGCCCAAGCGCAACCTGGTCTTCAACGAGAAAACCTGGCGCTACGTACATGTAGACCAGCCGGTAGATATTGCCGACGACAAGCTGGACGACCTGCTCGAGCAGCGCTCTGGATATGGTCCCTTCACGTCACGCTTGGCCTCCCGCGCTATCGATCTCGTCATCGATCAGGCAGGTGTCGAAGGCCTGGCACTCCACTACGACTTTCCCCGCGAGGATGTCCCAGAGTTTGTGCAGACCTTTGCCACCTGGCTGCAAGACGAGCACGGCATCGCCCCGACTGACGAGATGCGCGTGGCGATGTATGCCCACGCCGCCAACGGCGGTATCAAAATCGACAAGACCGCGTACACGGGCGTTGAAGGCCTCTACGCCTGCGGTGAGGCAACAGGCGGCATGCACGGCGCCGACCGCATCGGCGGCTTGTCGAGTGCCAATGGCATCGTGTTTGGGCGCATCGCGGGCGCATCGGCAGCCCAAGCAGCGCTGGACGCTCCCGAGGCGGCCGCTCCGATGGATATCGCCCTCCCTCAGTATGGCATTGCCACAACAGATGCCGAACGCCTGACACACAGCCTTAAGCACACGATGAGCACCTATTGCATGATCAACAGGACCGAAGCAGGTCTATCCAAGGCCCTGCAACAGCTTGAAAGCCTGAAAGACGAGGCAACGGCGCTGAGCAAGCCGCATGCCAATGACAGCGAGATCGCAGCCCTCGCCCGCCTGCAATCGCAGAATCAGCTGGCAACGGAGATGGTCAAAGCCATGCGCAAGCGGACCGAAAGCCTGGGTTCGCACTATCGATCGAATTAAACTGGACACCTATCTAGAGCAGAGCACAACTAATCGATATCTATGGGCCCCGTGACCTCGAAGTGGCACGGGGCCCATTCGTGTCCGCACGGCAGCGTATCCTTATTCTGAGTACAGAGCGGGCAAAGCGCGCATAGACAATAGATCAGCGAGGAGGAGATATGGACAGTAGTGATATCGAGAAGTGGCGTGTCGAACTTGATAGCTACGCCAATGTGGAAGACGGCGTTGAGTATTGGCTCGCACGCGATTTAATGGAACCCATGGGATACACTCGATGGGAGAACTTCGCCGAAGTTGTTAAGAGGGCAAAAGTCTCGTGCGAAACAAATAAAACTCCAGTTGATTCCCATTTTCGTGACACCACGAAAATGATAACTGCCGGTGTCGCCGCTCGCGCGGTTAAAGACTACAAGCTTACGCGCTATGCATGCTATTTAATCGCCCAAAACGGAGATTCAAACAAGCCAGAGATCGCGCTCGCCCAGGCATACTTTGCCGTGCAGACGCGCCGCCAAGAGCTCATAGAGCAGCGCTTCGCAGAGATTCAGCGCTTACAGGCGCGCCACTCGCTATCCGATTCAGAGAAACAGCTCTCGGGTATTGCGTTCAAACGCGGCGTGGACTCCAAAGGATTCGCAATCATCAAGTCGAAGGGCGACGAAGCGTTATTCGGCGGCAGAAGCACGGCGGAAATGAAGCAGCAGCTCGGCATATCCAAGAGCGCGGCATTGGCGGACAGGTTAGCCGATGTCCTCATCAAAGCAAAGGACCTTACGAACTCGATGACGGCCTTCAACGCCGAGGAACACGACCTGTACGGTCTGGACCAGATCAAGCAAGAGCACGTCGAGAACAACACAAGCGTGCGTGGCAGCCTCATCGACCGCGGAATTGTCCCCGAGAACCTGCCACCTGCCGAGGATACAAAAAAGCTCGAGCGTCGCGTGAAGGCAGCGGAGAAGAAACTCAAGGAAGGTACTGACGGTTTTACCGATCCCCAGGGTAGACTCGATCTGTGAAAGCGGCCGTGCCCTTTCGGGTTCGACCCCATGAAAGGTCAACAAAAAAGACGGCCAACTTTCGTTGACCGTCTAAACATGCTTTGGTGGGCCGTCAGGGGGTCAGCCTGCTGCGCAGGCGGCCGCTGCGGCGCTTCGCGCCTTGCGCGCTGCGCTGGCAAATGCTCGCGCATTTCCTCAGCTCCGCGCCCTTACGGGTTCGACCCCATGTACTGTTAACAAAAAAAGACGGCCAACTTTCGTTGACCGTCTAAACATGCTTTGGTGGGCCGTCAGGGGGTCGAACCCTGGACCTTGGGATTAAGAGTCCCCTGCTCTACCAACTGAGCTAACGACCCGATATCAACACGAAGCAAGAACTGGGGTGGGTAAAGGGACTCGAACCCTCGACCTACGGGACCACAACCCGTCGCTCTAGCCAACTGAGCTACACCCACCGTGTCCTGTGCGCTTCGCGCTCGACTATTATTGCAAGGAACGCCACGCGATGCAAGCCCCAATTTTCAAGAATTTTGAAAAGAGTTTTTCGAGACCATTTCAAGCAAATCCCATCGGTTCCATAGGAGTAAACTTGCTCCACCCAATGCTCGAAAGGATAGGCATGAAAGAACTCTCCAACCGCACGGCGGCGTTTACCGATTCGGTCATCCGCCGCATGACGCGCATCTCCAACAAGTATGGTGCCGTCAACCTGTCGCAGGGCTTCCCCGATTTCAATCCCCCGGCGCAGCTGCTCGATAGCCTCAGCACCATTGCCACCGACCCCAAGCCGCTTTACCACCAGTACTCCATCACCTGGGGCTCCCAGGCCATGCGCGAGGCGCTTGCCACCAAGCAGGAGCACTTTATGGGCATGCCGATCAACCCCAACGAGAACATCGTGGTCACCTGCGGCTCCACCGAGGCCATGATGGCCGCCATGATGACGGTCACGAACCCCGGCGACAAGGTCGTCATTTTCTCGCCGTTCTACGAGAACTACGGCGCCGACACGATCCTCTCGGGCGCTGAGCCCATCTATGTGCCGCTCAACCCGCCCACCTTTGACTTCGACCGTGAGGTCCTCGAGGCAGCCTTCCGAGACAACGATCCCAAGGCAATCGTCCTATGCAACCCGTCCAACCCCTGTGGCAAGGTCTTTACCCGCGAGGAGCTCACCTTTATCGCAGACCTGTGCAAAAAGTACGACGCCTACTGCATCACCGACGAGGTATACGAGCACATCGTCTACGCGCCCCACGAGCACGTCTATATGGCCACGCTGCCCGGCATGTTCGAGCGAACCATCAGCTGCAGCTCGCTGTCCAAGACCTACTCCATCACCGGCTGGCGTCTGGGCTACACTATCGCCCTTGCCGAAATCACCGAGCGCATCAAGAAGGTCCACGACTTCCTCACCGTAGGCGCCGCCGCCCCCCTGCAAGAGGCCGTCGTCACCGCCCTCAACTTCGACGACAGCTATTACCAGGAGGTCCTCGACCTCTACACCGCCAAGCGCGACCTATTCTGTCAGGGACTCGACAGCATCGGCCTCACGCACAACGTGCCGCAGGGAGCCTACTACGTGATGATGGACATCTCTGAGTTTGGCTATGACAGCGACCTCAACTTCTGCGAGGATCTGGCCTCCAAGGTGGGCGTGGGCGCCGTTCCGGGCTCCAGCTTCTTCCGCGAGCCCGTCAACCACCTCATCCGCTTCCACTTTGCCAAGCGAGACGAGACGCTCAGCGCGGCGCTGGAGAACCTCAAGTCTCTGCGAGATAAAATCAAGCCGCGCTGGTAAGGACAGCCCGACAACTATAGGAACCAAAGAATCCTCGCACCGTCCACCGCGTTGCGAGGATTCTTTTTATAGCGCTTTCTTACATTGTTTAGAGCGCTATACTTTAGTGACAGAGCAACTCGTCATAGAGAAAGGAACACTATGGCAGAGCAGCAGCTTATCGGAGCGCTCGAGGCCGGCGGCACCAAGATGGTCTGCGCCACGGGCTATGCAGACGGTATGGTCCTGGAGTGCGAGCAGATCGCGACCACGACCCCGCAGGAGACCGTCGAGGCCGTCAACGCATGGTTTGCGAACAAGGGCATCGCCGCACTGGGCATCGGAGCTTTTGGCCCCACCGCAGTCAACCCCGCCTCGCCCCAGTACGGCAAGATCTTGGAGACCCCCAAGACGGCATGGCGCTACTTTGACCTGCTGGGCACCATTCAAAACGAACTCGACATTCCCTGCGGCTACGACACCGACGTCAACGTCGCCTGCCTGGGCGAGGTCACCTTTGGTTGCGCCCAGGGCCTCACTGACGTGGCGTATCTGACCATCGGCACCGGCGTGGGCGCCGGCGTGCTTTCGGGCGGCCAGCTCGTGCACGGCATGATGCACCCCGAGGCCGGTCACATCCTGGTCACGCGCGACCCGCGCGACACCATTGGCGAGCACAGCGGCTGCCCCTTCCACGACAACTGCCTCGAGGGCCTCATCGCCGGCCCCGGCGTTAAAAAGCGCTGGGATGGCAAGAGCGCCGGAGATATGGCCGATGACCCGGAGGCCATGGACCTGCTCGCCGGCTATCTGGCGCAGGCGCTCATGACCTACACGCTGTGCTACGCGCCGCAAAAGATCATCATTGGCGGCGGCGTGGCCGACCACACCCCCATCGTGCCGCTCGCCCGCAAGAAGTGTGCCGAGATGCTCAACGGCTACATCGTCACGCCCGAGATGGCCGACATCGATAGCTATATCGTCAACAACAGCCTCGAGGGCAAACAGGGCATTATGGGCTGCCTGGCTCTTGGTGCACAGGCGCTCCAGTAGCAGACGCACCCACGGGGCGTGGCACGCCCGGCAAATCCGACCTACAGGACGACGCCACCACGCCTCATATAAGCCCTCAAATAAAAAAGGCCGCCTAGGACCAAACAATACGTCCTAGGCGGCTTTTTTGGCGCACATCAGCGACCGTAAGAGATATCGGAGCACAACGCCCGTTGCCGCTCCACAGCAGTCGATCATCACATCGGTGATCATGCCAGCGCGACCGGGCACAAAAAGCTGGATCGTCTCGTCAATCGAGGGAATCAGCAGCAGGAACACCGCCGTGGGCAGCAGCACGTCAAAGGTGCGCCGGCCCTCAAAATCAAAGGCGTGCGTTGCCAAGATGCCGAGCACCATATACTCGGTAAAATGCGCGCACTTGCGAACAACAAAGTTGGTCACCCATTCATATGGAAGTCCCACGCCGTGCAGGAAACCGCGGATAGCTTCCATGACCGTTAGGCTCAGCGAGCCCGACCCCGAGCCGGGAACCAGCGAATTGCCCCAGATCAAGAGCGCCATCAGGCAGGTCACGACCGCCCATTTTCGATTGATCTTAACCATGCAGAAGTTATGCCTCCGCGCGGAGCGGCGCGAAGCTGGCGGTACCGCCCTCGATAACGCTCAGATAGGCACGGCCCGTACGCTTGGCGGTAGAGGACTGCAGGCGCTCGATCTCTTCTTCGAGGATCTGATTGACGCGCTCGTGACGACGATTTTCCATAATGCCGGCGGCAATAGCCTCGGCTCGCTCGATGCTCTCGCGCGAGATACGGGCGGTATCCTCGGGGAACACGGCGCTGTGACGGCCGACATAGGCGGGGGCAGCAGGCTGAGGGGCAGCGACGGGAGCGGGGGCCGTAACAGGAGCAGGCTCGTCGATCTCATCCAGAATCGCGGTGGCGGCGGCCCACATGTCCTCGTGGCCCGAGTAGTCGGCCATGGGGACATCAACCTCGAGCGAGGCGTCCGGAAGGTCGCCGGTGTCGATGCGATCTTGGGCATCAATCGATGCGGTGATGGCTGCAGGCTCATCGAGGTCATCGAGATCGATGTCCGCGGCACCGGAAATGATAGGCATGCTGGCGAGGTTTGCGTTGTACGGCGCAGCCTCAGCCGCCTGCTGCTGGGCAGGAGCGCCCCAAAGCGAGCTTTCGGCGGCACGGCGGGCGGCAACAGCCTCCTCGTCCGCGGTCATGGCTTCATCAACGTACGAATTATCGGCAGAAGCGTTCGCGTCCGCCGAGGTAGCGCTGTAGGCGTTATTGACTGCCGCGCTGGCAACGAGTGCCACGAAAGCCGCCGTGCTGCCCGCAGGGGCGGCCTGGGAGCCAGACACGGCGCGTGCCGCGGCGGCGATGTCGTCGCGATTGAAGGAGCCGGTCTGCCCGCCGTTGGTGAGCTCGTCGATGGCGACTTGATAGACGTCGCGCGAGCGCGCAGGGTCGCAGCTCACCGGCGAATCGTCGTCGAGCATACTGTCGATCATGGACCAAGCCTCGGCCTCGTCCATGGCATCTGCGGCTCGAGCGATGGTAGGGACACCATCATCGGCATGACGGCGCTGGAACGCACCAGTCAGGCCGGAAAGGAATGCCGAGGTAGACTGCTCCGACTGAGCCTGAGAAGCAGAAGCGGCAGCATATGGAGTCGCATCCTGCTGCTGAGCTGGAATCGAGGCGGTCTTGAACTCGCTTTGATGCTGATTGAGATTGGCGGCACCGCCCATGGCATCGGGCTGGAACAGACGCTCTTCACGCTGCGCACGGTACTCGGAGATACCCAGCGAGGCGGCATAGATGCCCACGCCCGCCACCGCACCGACGGCAAAGGGAACAGCGCCCGCGACAACCGTCTCGTTGACCGACGAGAACGGCAGCGTCGCGGCATACATCACCACGGGGGCGGCAAGGCCGATCCCGCAGGAAAGTCCGGCAAGGACTGCTCGTTGTGTTGCATCAGAAGAAGCCATGAGCTCTCCCCATCTTCCAGCACCCAAATCGCATCATTCAGTTGGCTGCGCGAGAGAAGATGAAGCGGGACATGCGTCCCAAAGCAACGGTATATGGTTCGTTTCATCTGCGTTTTCCGTCGCGAAGCTTAAAAGTTATTATGCGAAACCGACCCTCCGATTGCAAGCGGCGATGCCGGATTGTGGCTCGAAAACCGCTGCTTGTCGGTCATAAGGTCAAAAAATGTTGCCGAGTGGCACCATAAAGGAAGGGCCGGGATATAAAACCCCGGCCCTATTGCCCATTCTTATGGCAGCTTTGCGCGCAGTTATGGTCTAAAACGTCTGCTCGTAGTCGCTGTGTTTTTTGGCCGAACGCACCAGGAACTCCTGGTTGGTGTTGGTGCCCTTAAGACCCTTGATAAACGATGCGGCCGCGCGCTCGGTGTTGTTCATGCCGGCAAGAATGCGACGCAGACCAAAGACAAACGGGCGCATCTGCTCGTCGACCAACAGGTCCTCGTTACGCGTACCGGAGGCAACGGGGTCGATAGCCGGGAAGATGCGGCGGTCGGCCAGGTCGCGGTCGAGCTTAAGCTCCATGTTGCCGGTGCCCTTGAACTCCTCGAAAATGACCTCGTCCATCTTGGAACCGGTGTCGATGAGGGCAGAGGCCAGGATGGTGAGCGAGCCGCCGTTCTCGATATTGCGGGCTGCACCCAGGAAGCGCTTGGGCGGATACAGGGCCGCCGAATCGACGCCGCCCGAAAGGATGCGGCCTGAGGCGGGCGCCGCCAAGTTGTAGGCACGGGCAAGACGCGTGATGGAGTCGAGCACCACCACAACATCGCCACCCAGCTCCACGATGCGCTTGGCGCGCTCAATGACGAGCTCTGCCACGCGGGTGTGGTTGTCGGCAGGCATATCGAAGGTCGACGCCACAACCTCACCCTTGATGGAACGCTGCATATCGGTGACCTCTTCGGGGCGCTCGTCGACGAGCAGGCAGATGAGGTGCACCTCGGGGTTGTTAATCGAGATAGACTGGCAGATCTTCTTGAGGATCGTGGTCTTGCCGGCCTTGGGCGGGGACACGATCAGGCCGCGCTGGCCCTTGCCGATCGGTGACACGATGTCGATGGCGCGGCCGGTAATAGAGTCCTTGCCGTGCTCCATGCGCAACGGCTCGTTGGGATAGACCGGGGTGAGGTCGCCGAACTTGGGACGGTTGCGAATCTGCTCGGGGTCCAGACCGTTGACGGTCGTGATTTTGGCGAGGCCGGCGCGCTTGTCGCCGCCGCGCGAAGGACGCAGCGAGCCCTCGATGACGTCGCCCGTGCGCAGGCGCGCGGAGCGGATGAGGTAGGCGGGCACGAAGGCGTCGTCGTTGGACTTCATGTAGCCATGGGCGTGGATGATGCCGGAGCTGTCCGGGCGAATCTGCAGAATGCCCTTGATGTCGCGGAAGCCCTCGGCCTTCGCAGCGGTGACGTAGATTTCCTCGACGAGCTCGGCCTTCTTCTTGCCGGTCGTCTCGATCTCGAACTCCTTAGCCTTCTCGCGCAGCTCAGCGACCTTCATGGCCGCGAGTTCCTCGCGCGAAAGCGTGGGCTCGGTGGGAGCGGCATTACGCTCCTTGTTGCGCTGTTTGCGATCGCGCTGGCGGTTGCGACGGTCGTTGTTGCGGTCGTCCTTACGCTCGTTGCGCTCGTCGTTGCGCTTGTGCTGGCGACGGTTGGGACGAGTGCCGTCTTCGCCCTCAGCGGGGGCGGCACCATCGGTTGCGGCGGTGCCAACATTGGCCGCAGCGGCGTCATTGGCCTCGGCGCCGGAATCAATCTGCGCTTCGGCATCAGCCTGCTGCTCGGACGCCTTGGCCTTAGCGGACTTCTTACGACCGCGCTTGGGCTTCTCGGACGCAGACTGTTCGACGTCTTGGGGCTCGGCGGCATCAGTCGATGCATCGGCGGTCGTCTCGGCGGAATCCTCGGACGCACCCTTCTTGGCAGCCTTAGCCTTGGACGTGCGCTTAGCAGCAGTACGATGGCTGCGACCAGGACGGACGTCGGCGGGCTCGACATCGGCGGGAGCGGCCTCGGAAGTCGTAGCATCCTGGACGGGTGCATCGGCAGCGGTTGCAGACTCGGCGGTCGCCGCAGCATCCCGAGCGGCGGCGGCTGCGGCTGCGGCCTTCTCGGCCTCGACAAAGGCCTTGGGCTTGCGACCGCGACGGTGCGGGCGCAAAGCCGGATCGACAACGGGAACTTCGCTGGCCTCGACAGGCGCAGCGGGCTCAACAGGCGATGTGCCCTCCCCTGCCGCGGAACGGACCGAAGCCTCAGCGAGCTCGGGGGTTACCTGTTCAGCAACCTGCTCGGCCTTAGCAGCCGTGCGACGGCGTGTGCGCGGTACCGGCTTCTCGGTCGGCTGGTCGGCGACAGGAGTCTCGGTGGCGGCAGGCGTCTCGGGCACAGACGGAGCTGCAAGCTCGGTCAGAGCCGCGGCCTCGCGCTCGGCAGCACGACGGCGGGCGCGCACCACCTGAGCCTCGCTAATCTGCGCCAACGCACGTGCCTGCGCGACCTCATCGGAAATCGGCGCCGAGGAGTCAGCTGCAACGGTGAGCTTGGCGCGCGTCGTGCGCGTGGTACGGCGCTTTGGCTTGGTGACCTCCTCGCCGTCAGCGGCAGGCTTGGCCGTGCGGCGCGTGCGCTTGGGCTTTGCCGGAGCAGCCTCCTCACCAGTTGCAGGCACGGCCTTCTCAGCCGCTGCAGGCGTAGGCGTCGAAGCAGCCTTAGGCGTCTCAGGAGCCGAGGCTTGCGCGGGCGCCGCGACCTGGTCCGACGCAACCGGTGCAGCGGGAGCGGCCTGCGTCGTCGTTATTTCGTTTTCTTGCTGTTGATCAGACACAGTGTTTGCTCAACTTTCTTTTCAAGCCCTGTGATCACATGCTCCCTGCATAAACCTTCAGGGCGGCTAAACAGTCTAGTTCCGTTCAAAACGACGGACATCATTGATCTGTATCGAGATGATTGCGTCATATACGCAGCGTTAGTGTAACACAACCGCAACCACCTGCAACTTAGTCATTGGACGTTCTTAAACGCCCAGTCATCAGGGACACTCCTCCTCAAAAGCGCCTTGAAATGTCGCGCCAGAGGAGTGAAGCCGTGGCACCCGGAATAGCCGCGCCACAAATCGCGCCCATCTACTACGTTTGCACCCGAGCCCCTGACCATACCCTTGTTTTTTCAAAAACAACGAGTCTGCTACCTGCGGTTTTAATATCGTACTTTTCGGCATGGTTCGGGATATGCGTCCAAACGTAGGAGATGAGCCCAATTCGTGGCGGACGGTATCCCGCCACCCCTCCGCGAGACAAAAATGATCCATTTTCCTCCGTCCCCAAGGGACAATTTTCAAAACTACGCCGGATTACGGGGCCAGAATGCTGCAAGCCAACCATGCCCTGCATTTTCTAGAAACAATAAGCCATCTACCTGCGGGTTTAATTTTGCCATTGGCACCATGGTCGCCAGTTGGCGATTCAGCCCCGTAAACCGGTATAGTTGCGATTTGGTAGCATTTCCCAGCAAACCAAATAGTCTCACCAAACGCAAAAAGCCCGACCTCCATATGGGAGATCGGACTTTCAAGGCTCAGTTAAACCAAACCTGCGCGGTCAAATGACCCGTAGCTTACATCTGCTCGGGAGCGGAGACACCAACGAGGGTGAGCACCAGGGCGAGCGTCACGCGGACGGCGTCGCAAGCGGCCAGACGGGCACGCGAAAGCTCGGGGTCGACGGGACGGCCCTCGCTCGGCAGCACCTGGCAGGCAGCATAGAAGCTGTGGAAGTCACCAGCGAGTTCCTCGGCAAAGTGCGTCAGACGGAACGGGGCGCGGTCGCGAGCGCAGCTGGCGATCAGGTCGGTGAGCTCGTTGAGCTTACGCGAAAGGGCGAGCTCGGTCGGGTCGGTCAACAGCGAGTAATCGACGTTCTCACCGATGGCCTTGGCGGCAACGGCCTTCATGCCCATCTCGTCGGCCTGCTCAGGCGTTACGTCAGCGGCACGGCGCAGGATGGAGCAGACGCGAGCGTGAGCGTACTGCACGTAGTACACCGGGTTGGAGTTGTCGCGCTTCTTAACGGCCTCGATGTCGAAGTCGACCATCTGGTTGGAGCTCTTGGAGATGAGCGTGTAGCGAGCGGCATCGGAACCGACCTCGTCGACGAGCTCCTGCAGGGTCACCATGGTGCCCTTGCGCTTGGACATACGGACGGGCTTGCCGTTGCGCAGCAGGTTGACGAGCTGGCCCAGCAGAACCTCAAACTTTCCGGGATAGCCAAGAGCGTCGCAGACGCAGCGGACGCGCTCGATGTAGCCGTGGTGGTCGGCGCCCCAGATGTCGATGACGTGGTCGACGCGCTGGAACTTATCCCAGTGATAGGCAACGTCGGAGGCGAAGTAGGTGTACTCGCCGTCGGACTTGATCAGGACGCGGTCCTTGTCATCGCCCAGGTCGGTGGAGCGGAACCACAGGGCGCCGTCCTTGGTGTAGAGGTAGCCCATCTTGTCGAGCTTCTCAAAAGCGCGGTCGACGGCGGAGGTACCGGCGGTCTCGCCCTCGGTGTCCTTCACGTACAGCGAACGCTCGGAGTACCAACGATCGAAGTCGCAATTGACGGCGTGGCAGAGGTCGCGCATGTTGTCGACCATCTTTACGTAGCCGCGCTCGCGGAAGCTCTCCATGCGCTCCTGGGGATCGGCGTCGACCCACTTATCGCCGTCGGTGCGCCAGAACTCGGCAGCCTCGTCGATGATGTAGTCGCCGCCGTAGGAGTCCTTGCCCAGAGTCTCGGCAAAGTTGTCCTGATACGGATGGGTCTCGGGGTGCTCGTCGTTCTCGTCGGCAACAAAGGCGTCGCGGTCGGCGATCAGCAGCTTGTGAGCCTCGTCGATATCAACGCCCTGCTTGGCGATGATGTCGGCAAGCTGCATATAGCGCGTGCTGATGGAGTTGCCGAAGGTGTTCATCTGAGAGCCGTGATCGTTGATGTAGAACTCACGCTGGATGTCGTAACCGGCGTGGTCCATAACACGGCAGAGCGAGTCGCCCAGCGCGGCCCAGCGGCCATGGCCGATGTGCATGGGGCCGACGGGGTTGGCGGAAACGAACTCGACCTGGGTCTTCAGGCCACCACCAACGTTGGACTTAGCGAAGTCCATGCCCTTCTCGCGAGCCTCGCCAAAGATGGCATTCTTGACGGCGACGGAGAGGTAGAAGTTGATGAAGCCGGGGCCTGCGATCTCGACCTTCTCGATCGCGGGGTCCTCGGGCATATGGGCAACAATGGCCTCGGCGATCTTACGCGGGGCGCAGTGGGCCAGCTTGGCGGACTTCAGGGCCATGGTAGAGGTCCACTCGCCATGAGAAGTATCAGCCGGTCGCTCGATAGCGCAATCGTCAAGTTCAAATGCGGAAAGGTCGCCGGCCTCCTGGGCCGCAGCAAGCGCAGCGCGTACCAGCTCTTCAATCTTCTCGGGCATAGATCCTCCTTGTGTTAAAGCCCCCGAGCTCTTGGTCGCTCGTAGGGCAAAAGCCAGAGTTTGTAGCACTCTATCACAAGCGACGGGCACTGTCGCAGGGTAAAGCCAATCGAAATTGCATATGCACAAAATTGACTACAGCTTGTATGGACTCACTCAAAGATGCCGGTCTGCCTGCAGATTATGCACGCGTTGAAAATGCATAAAGGTGTGAACGAGCTGTGTCTTTTATCGAATACTCTTACCTATCGGAGTTGTGTGCTTTTCCTGCATAAAGCGAGGATTTGCGCACGTCAGCGTGTTATTCTAGACATACGTAAATTCGTATAAGTTGGAGGTAGCATGTTCTCAATCGGTCAACACGTCATTCATCCGGGTCAGGGAGTCTGCACCGTCGTCGGTTTTAGGGACGACACGCCGCAGCCCATGTTGTTGCTCGAGGCCAAGCAGGGGCATGCGCAGACGATCCTTATGTACCCCGTGGCGCAGGCCGACCGTCTGCATGCCGCCATCTCTCAGCAAGATGCCGAGCATCTGCTGAGCCACTATGACGAGCTGGAGTGCGACACCTTTACCGAGCGCAACAGCTCGCTTGAAGAGACACACTTTAAGCAGCAGCTCAAGCTGGGCGCGCCCGAGACGGTCCGCGTGGCAAAGACCATGATGCACCGCATTCGCCAGGCCGAGGAAGCCGATAAAAAGCCCAGCTCCTACTACATGCGCGTACTCAAGGAGGCCAAGCGCCGCTCCATCGAGGAGTTCGCCGTGGCCTTGGGCGTCACCGAGGAGGACGCCGAAGCTCGCCTAGCCCGAGCCGCCCTCAACTAACCCATCCGCGCCAAAAACCACCACAAAGGGAACAGTGAACTGCGCCCCGAAACTTGGACTGAATAAATAGCGACTACGCCG
>NZ_QROQ01000022.1:0-43271 GCF_003475115.1 Collinsella sp. AF37-9
CGACGGACCTCGGGACGCTCTTACACCACGTCTGCGCGCGCCACCAACCCTTCGTCAGTTGCGGTGAAATACGGACTAAACTGGCCCATAAACGGCCAAAACAGACCGTATTCCACCGCAACTTCCTTTTTGGCAGAGGAGAGTCCATGCTGCAGGTCATCATTTCGCCCGCCAAGCAGATGCGCGCGGCCCAAGATGCTTTTGAAGTCCTGGGCATCCCACCCTTTGTGCGCGAGACGGCTCGCCTCCACCGCGCACTGCTAGATATCGAGCGGAATGAAGGCAGCGGCGGCCTGCAGGCGCTGTGGAACGTGAGTGACAAACTGCTGGGACCTTGCCTCAACACCCTGCATGAGTTCGGGCCCATCCTGAAAAGCGGCGATCTCGACAATCCCGTACTCGCCCGTCACCTCTCCCCTGCCGTCATGTCCTATCACGGGATTCAATACCAGAGCATGGCACCCGAGGTGATGGATTCCGCGCAGCTTGCCTGGCTGCAAGACCATCTGTGGATCCTCTCCGGCCTCTACGGGTGCGTTCGTCCCTTTCATGCCGTCGAACCGTATCGGCTGGAGATGGGCGCGAAGCTCGCCGTTGACGATGCCCGAGACCTCTACGCGTTTTGGAACGACAAGCTCGCGCGGGCCATCGCTCCGGCGGGCTCCAACGCTACGATCGTCAACCTCGCCAGCGTAGAGTATGCCAAAACCGTTCTGCCCCACCTCGCGGGCGACGCCACGGCCGTCACATGCCTCTTTGGCGAGGGTATCCGCAACGGGAAGCCCATCCAACGGTCGACCGCCAGCAAAAAGGCACGTGGTTCCATGGTGCGCTGGATGGCAGAAAACAAGCTCGAGGATGTAAGCGGGCTCACCGCGTTTGACGTTGGTTATCGTCACTTTCCCGAGCTTTCAAATAAGAACACTTTGGTCTTCCTGAACGAACAGACCTTGTAGGACCACCGCTACTTTTGAATGTGCTGCCTAGGCACGGCGTCTATTCCGCCAAGCCGTCGGCTTTGGCAACTTCGTTTGTCGAGCCATTTTGGTAGGTAATCTTAACGTGCTCTACCTCGGACACCGCAACACCCGATGGGGGCTCCAAGCGCCATTCCGTCAGCGCGATATCCATAGTCGTAGGCACGTCGCCCTGATTCTTGAGCTTCACCGTCAGCGTTTTGAGCGCCGCATCATACGTCACGCGTTCGATTTCTTCGCCCGGAATAGACCCGCCGCTCAACTGCAGCTGCACAAACTCGTCGCGCGGATACCAATAGTCGCCCGGCGCGGCAACGGTATTGCCGCCCGTAACCTTCACTGTCATGATCGGCAGGGCATCGTCGGCCTCGAACTCCCATGCAGCGCCGCCGTGACCGCCAAACGTCCAGATACAAAAGGCAATCACCAGCACGGCAAGCACCGCAAAACCAATCGCGACAAGGCCATGGTGCGCACGGCTTTCCTCGGCCGATACATCCCATTGCGTCTCTTGATATAGATGCTTGTCTTCCATGTTCGCCTCCCCACAGGCACGCTCGTTAGGCCAATCGTACCCATTCGAGCTATACTTGAGCCCATTACATAAACGGGGAGCTTGCAGGACAAGACGGCAGGCTGAGACTGGGCGCGCCCGCCCTGACCCGCAAACCTGATATGGGTAATGCCAACGAAGGGAGCCGTGCCAATGAGCACACAGACCGAGCCCAAGCTCGTCACGCAAATCGACTTCGCCCGCGCCGGGCAGATCACGCCGCAGATGAAGGAAGTCGCCGAGCGAGAGCATCGCGACCCCGAGTACATCCGCGAGCGCGTGGCCGACGGCCGCATCGCCATTCCCGCCAACATCGTGCACATCAAAAAAGGCATGCGCGCCTTTGGTGTCGGCGAGGGCCTGTCTACTAAGGTCAACGTCAACCTGGGCATCTCGGGCGATAAAGCCGATGCCGCCGAGGAATGGAAGAAGGTCAAGATCGCCGAGGACTTTGGCGCCGACGCCATCATGGACCTTTCCAACTCGGGCAAGACGCGCCAGTTCCGCCAGCAGCTCATCGACGAGACGCCGCTCATGGTGGGCACCGTCCCCATGTACGACGCCATCGGCTACATGGAAAAGCCGCTGGTCAAGCTTACCAAGGATGACCTGTTCGAGGTCGTGCGCGCGCACGCCGAGGACGGCGTGGACTTTATGACCATCCACTGCGGCATCAACAAGTCGGTCACCAAGACCTTTAAGGAGACCGGCCGCTTGATGAACATCGTGAGCCGCGGCGGCTCGCTGCTGTTTGGCTGGATGGAGGTCACCGGCAACGAAAACCCCTTCTACGAGTACTTTGACGAGCTGCTCGAGATCTGCCACGAGTACGACGTGACGATTTCGCTCGGCGACTCCTGCCGCCCGGGCTGCCTCTACGACTCCAACGACGCCACCGAGACCGCTGAGATGATCGAGCTGGGCAAGCTGTGCAAGCGCGCTTGGGCTGCCGGCGTCCAGGTCATGGTCGAGGGTCCGGGTCACATGGCGCTCGACGAGATCGCCGCCAACATGAAACTGCAGAAGCGCCTGTGCCACAATGCCCCGTTCTATGTGCTCGGGCCGCTGGTGACCGATATCGGCGTGGGTTACGACCACATCACCGCTGCCATCGGCGGCGCCATCTCCGCCAGCTCCGGTGCCGACTTCCTGTGCTACGTGACGCCGGCCGAGCACCTGTGCCTGCCCAACGCCCAGGACGTGCTCGATGGCCTCATGGCCACCAAGATTGCCGCGCACGCCGCCGATATCGCCAAGAAGGTGCCGCACGCCCGCGACATGGATGACAAGATGGGCCAGGCACGTCGCAAGCTCGACTGGGATGCCATGTGGAAGTGTGCTCTCGATCCGGTCACCGGTAAGAAGCGCTACGAGGAATCCCCCGCCGCCACCGAGGGCACCTGCACCATGTGTGGCAAGATGTGCGCCGTCCGTACCGTCAACAAGGTGTTCGAGGGCACGACGATCGATCTTGGCATGGAGGATTAACGCGTCATTGGAGCCACAATCGGCAACAAGGTGCTCGTCAATTGTTGACATGTGAACATTTGTTTATATTTACGTAAAGATTGCACCGCCCGCCCGGGATCGGCATACAGCCGGCCCGGGCATCTTTATAATGCGGATTGAAGACCCATTTGAATCCGACCGAACGAGGGAGCGAACATGGATCGCAGCAAGGTACCCGCCGTTCTATCCATCGCGGGATCCGATTCCAGCGGCGGTGCCGGCATTCAGGCCGACATCAAGACCATCACGGCGCACCGCCTGTATGCCGAGACGGCCATCACCGCCATCACAGCGCAAAACACACTGGGCGTCACCGCCGTGCAGGATATCTCGCCAGATATCGTAGCCGCGCAAATTGACGCTGTCTTTGACGATATCCGCCCGAGTTCCGTCAAGATTGGCATGGTCTCCTCTGCCGAGATTATCGAAGTCATCGCAGACCGCTTGAGCGCTTGGAACGCAACCAACGTGGTCGTCGACCCCGTCATGGTCGCCACCTCGGGCGCGCGCTTGATTGCCGAGGATGCCTCCGAGGCACTCACCCGCCGCCTGTTCCCGTTGGCAACGGTCATCACGCCCAACATTCCCGAGGCCATGACGCTGCTCGACTACGAGGTCGATTCCGAGCGCACGCAACAAAATGCCGCTATGCTCCTCACCCGCCGCTTTGGCTGCGCAGCCTTGGTTAAGGGCGGTCATTTTGTCAACGAGGCCAACGACGTACTGGCCGAGCCTGCGCCCCTCGATGACGAGGGCAACCACCTGGGCGATCCGCTCACTACGTGGTTTCGCCACAAGCGCATTGAGACCAGCAACACGCACGGCACCGGCTGTACGCTCTCATCCGCCATCGCTTGCGCGCTGGCCCAGGGCATGGAACTTGCCGACGCCATCAACGCCGGCAAGGCCTACCTGACCGGCGCTCTCGCCGCCGGCCTGAACATGGGCAAAGGCTCCGGCCCTGTCAACCACATGTGGCAGTACTAAATAGCCAGTAACCTGCCAAAAAGAGACAGGCTACCTTGCACCAAAAACCGTCGCAACATTCGATGAAAATCGTGCAAACGCGAAAAATCATTAAATGTTGCGACGGTTTGATTTTAGATAGCGGTCGAGCAAAGGACCAGAGCGCCTATTCGTCGGCGAGTTGAATTCCCAACAAACCCGAGAGTGCCAGCGCCTGCTCGGCATTGACCGTCAAGCCACGCAACTCATGGTAATCGCCCGAAACAACGGGCGCTGCAAATGTACAGCGCGACACATCAACGCCGGAAAGCGACGTCTTGAACACATCAACACGCGTCAGGTCACAGCCATCCAGGCGTATCTGACCCAGCTTGGCACCCTGAAACGCAGCCTCTCTCAGACGTGTATCGCATGCTGTCATAGGGCCAATGCGTCCCTCCGAAAGGTTCGCATAGCTCAAATCGCACGATCCAAACGACACGCTCGACAGGCGCGCCTTGAGCAAGTTGAGTCCCGGTGCCGAGCAGTCAACGAAGTCGCAGCGGCTGAGCCAGCAGCCTTCCATGTTGCAGCGGATAAAGCGGCAACCGCGAAACACCACGTCGCGAAACGTCGAGCCGCTCCAGTCAACGCTATCGAACTCGCAAGATCGGAACACAACGCCATCGAAGGTCGCGCCGTTCGCCACGTCGTAGGCAAGATCCAAATCCTCAAAAGCGGTATTGGAGACGAGCTCATCGCCCTCGGCAAAGAGGTCGATGAGCTCGTCCATGCCCATATGGCAGCCAATCCGTTCGTTTACCCGGGCAAAACCACCGCAAAGGTGCCTGTCCCCTTTGCGGTGGCTTGGGGTCGCGCTACTCACCGAGCATCTCTTGGAGCTTGGCTGCCACGGCATGTCCCAAGCTCTCGTGGCTTTCGGGCATCATATGCAGATAGTCGATATCGCCCGGCTCGGCAAACTCGGCGGCATTCAAAAAGTCGCAGCCAAACTGCTCGGCCACGTGCGCATAGTACTCGCCAAAAAGCTCAGATGCCTCAACGGAATGCTCGTCAAAGTCGGTCATATACACATCGGCGATCTGCGGCTTGATCTTGATAGGAGCCATCAGCAGGATGCGCGGGCAAGGCGCAGCGTCGGTCCACGGAAACGCGCGGACGGCGCGAATCAGCGCCATGGCGCCACGGGCGATATCGGAAGCTGTCACGTTAAAGACCGTCTTACAGTCGTTGGTGCCCAGCATGATCACAATGGCGTCCAGCGGCTTATGGGCCTCGAGCAGCATCGGAAGCGCGCGAATACCGTTGAGGTTAGTGTCCAGATGGCACATGTCGTCGCGTACCGTCGTGCGGCCGTTGAGGCCTTCTTCAATTACATGCCAGCCCTCGCCTAAGTCACGTTGGACCACGCCACACCAGCGCACATCCTGCGCATAGCGCACCGCGGTACCGTCGCGCATGCCCGCCGGATCGTAACCATAGGTGTTGCTGTCACCAAAGCATAGAACGTTTTTCATCGTAAGCTCCCCACTCAATAAAAAGCCGACGGGAGCAGCCCCCGTCGGCTCGGTATATCGCATCACGCGCACCGTTTACAGGTACTTGCGCCAGTCGTCGTCATCCTCGTCATCCTCGGCAGCGGCCTGAGCCTGCTCGGCGGCACGGGCGGCTGCGGTGCGGGCGGCAACCTGAGCATAGGACTCCTCGTTGCGCTCGGGGAAGTTTGCCAGCACGTGCTCGAACTTGGCGAAGTCCTCGTCCCAGCGCGTAGAGGGCACGGCAAAGAAGACCTGCTTGACCTTGAAGTCGCCCGACGCGAGCTCCTTGCGGAAGAGCTCGGCCACGGCCTCGGCATCAAAGCCGTTGTTGTCGCAGCCCCAAGCACCCAGCACGAGCTTCTCGCGACCAAGCTCATCGCAGATGGCGAGCACAAAGCGAATGCGGTCGCGCAGGGCATCCAGCAGAGCATCGTCGCTCACGCGATACTCCTGGCGGGCGCGCCTAACGTTGGGCGCGGCGGCCACGATCACGTCGGCGTATGCATGCACGTGGTTGCGGTCGAAGCGCACCGCAGGCACCACCAGGGCGCGGTTACGATAGAGCTCGCAGTTGATGTTGCGGCGACGGTTCTCGCCGTACCACTTACGCTGCTTATCGAGAACGTTGTACAGATACGAATCGGCGCACAGCGTGGCCTCCTGGCCCAGATAACCCTGAATATATCCACCGCCCGGATTGGTAAACGAGGCAAAGGCGAGCACTGCCATGTCGCAGAACTGCGCATAGCCACGGCCGTTGTCCAGAATGGCCTGCGTGGCGGAGGCATCAAGCACGGTGACCTCGGGCAGGGTCGGAGCGGGCTCCTCGGCAGGCGCGGACTCGGTCTCTGCGGGTTCCTCGGCAGGCGCAGACTCGTCCGTGACCTCGGTCTCGACGGACGCAACCTCAGCGGCCTCGACCTCGGCGGACTCAGACTCCTCGGCAACCGGCTCCTCGGCAGCCGCAGCCGCTTGGGCCTTGGCCTTCATCGCCGCGACAAAGCCGGCAGGCATGCCGTCAAACTCGCGAGCACCAGCAAGCGAACGCTCGATATCCTTGGCGCAGGCCTCGGACACAGTCATCACATGGCGCTCGGCGGCCTTGGCACGAGCCTCGCGCTTGGGATTGGGCTGACCCGCTCGGTTGGACCTGCGGTTACGGTTCCTGTTGTCGACGTCTGCCATACGTGGTCACCTTTCCTGTCGCTGCCGCTATCGGCTTTTCCCATCCATGATACCCCGCCGCGCACAAAAAAGACGGCCCCGAAGGACCGCCTTTCGCATCGTTTTACCGTGTCCGGCAGGAAGCATCGCAATGCCGCGCTTTAATCGCGACGGCCGAGGATGTTCAGAATGCGCAGGAACACGTTGATGATGTCCACGAACAGGTTGGATGCCATGAGCGCGGCGTTGGGCAGCGTGGGCGGCACCGTCGTTGCCACATAGGTGTCGTAGCCGATGAAGCCGGCGAACACCACGATCACGATCAGGTCGGTGATGGACTGCGAAACGCCCATGAACATCAGCACGATCTCGACCAGAATCGTGGCAAGCAGGATGCCAAAACCAATGCCATACACACGCTGGAAGAACTTGGGGAAGGTCACGCCCAGCGCACCAAAGACAAAGGTAATGGCGGCCGTGGCGATAAAGGCGGTGTTAATGGTAGGCAGGTCGTAGTTGGCAAGACCAAACGACGCCGTCAGGCCAAAGGTGCTCGCAAAGACCACGTAGCCCACGAGTGACAGGCCCACGGACTGTTTGCTGGCAGCAGCCGACATCATGACCATGCCGACGATGGTCAAAATAAATGAGCCAAAGACCAGCGGCAAAGCGGCGCCGCTCATCATCATGCGCGCAAACGACATGGTGCTCGTAAAGTAAGCACCGGCGCCCATGGCGCAAAAGCCCAAAAAGATCAGAGCAGACATGACAAGGTTGTACGCGCGCGGCGACATCTCCTTGGCACGGCTTGCGCCGGTCTCGATGGGGCCATTCTGATAGCCCTGGATATCGTTCATAATTTCGTCCTTTCAAAAAGCACCGCGACGGCGCCGTAGCTGACAAGTTTCCTGCCATTGTACCCGAACGCCACGCGTTCTTACCTGCGGCGCTCGCTCTCGAGTGTTCGGTCGAACGCCCACACCCACCAACGCATCAGATGAGTCTGCGAGCCATCCGGTCGCTCGCGTGCCTGTTCTTCCAGATACAGTTCGGTCGCATGTCCGCCAAAACGAACCTTATAAGTCGCCGTACGAATGCCGTGAACCGTCAGGCCAAAACCGGTGGACGAGACAATCTCGTCAATCGTAAAGCAGCGACCGTCAACCCAGCAGACGGTAACCGGCACAACCTGTCCGCCCGCGAGAATGCGAGCCACGACGTCCACATACTGCTTGTGCACGCGCCGAGTTTTGCCGTCTGTCTGTCGATATTCCATGCCTCCTATTATCGAACGCATGTTTGCATGTTGTAAAGCGAACAGGCTGTGGTTTTGGGGTGCCGGAGCGATCGCATGTGTCCGCATGGCGTGTTAGCAAAAAGAACACCCGCGGTCAACAGGGATAATATTCAATTTTAGTGCCAAAAAATTCACTGCTCCCATCAGAACTCGGTAAAGAAACCCGCAGGAGGTGATACGATTTATCATGTTTCTGTAACGTGCCTGCAAACTTCGAGAAAGCCCATATATGGACGTAACGTTCTCAACCTTCCTCGGCCAACTTGTGTCGAACCCAGTCCTTGCCGTCACCGTGATCCTCGCGCTCGGCGCCATCTTCGTCAATGGATGGACCGACGCACCCAACGCCATCGCGACCTGCGTCACTACGCGTTGCATGCCCGCCCGCGCCGCCATTCTCATGAGTGCCGCATTCAACTTCCTCGGCGTGCTCATCATGACGCACTTTAACGCGAGCGTCGCCAACACCATCTCCCATATTGTCGACTTTGGCGGAAACAGTACCATGGCGCTCGCCTGCCTGTGCGCGGCGCTGTTCTCCATCGTCGTCTACGGCGCCACAGCGTCGCGTTTTGGCATCCCCACCTCGCAAAGCCACAGCCTTATCGCCGGCCTGACCGGTGCCGCCATCGCCCTCGGCGGTGCGAGCAGCGTCAACGTCCACGAGTGGATGAAGGTCATCTACGGCCTGGCGCTCTCCATCGGCCTGGGCTTTGTCATGGGCTGGGTCCTGTGCAAGCTCGTCTCGATTCTTTTCGCCGCCGCCAACAGGCGACGTGCCAATGTCTTCTTTAAATACGCTCAGATCGCGAGCGCTGCGGCCATGAGCTTTATGCACGGCGCGCAGGATGGACAGAAGTTCATCGGCGTGCTCTTTTTAGGCGTGGCCTTTGCCAGCGGCCAGACGAGCGTCGGCGATGCCGGCATCCCCATCTGGATTATGCTGCTATGCTCGGCCACCATGGGCATCGGCACCAGCGTGGGCGGCGAGCGCATCATCAAGTCCGTTGGCCAGAGCATGGTCAAGCTCGAAAAGTACCAGGGCTTCTCCGCCGACCTGGCGGGCGCCGCGAACCTGCTGCTTGCCACCCTTACCGGCATCCCCGTGTCCTCCACGCACATCAAGACCTGCGCCATCATGGGCGTCGGTGCCGTCAAACGCCTCTCGGCCATCAACTTCGGCGTCGTCAAGGACATGATGTTCACCTGGTTCTTCACCTTCCCCGCCTGCGGACTCATCAGCTTTGTCATGGCCAAGCTGTTCATGATGTTCCTCTAGCCACACCGAGCGTCCATCCGGACCGCAAAACTTCGCCCACCCGTCTTCGCCTCGAAAGGACCCACTCATGGCAAAGAAACCCGATTCGTTCTACTTTGACAACTACGTCGCCTGCGCCGATCTTGCCGTCCAGGCCGCCGAGCTGCTTACCAAGATTTTCGAGAACTTCGATCCCGCGAAGATTCACGATATGCTCGACAAGATGCACGCGATCGAGCATGCGGCCGACAAGAAGCACCATGAGCTTGAGGACGCCCTGCTCACGGCCTTTATCACCCCGCTTGAGCGCGAGGACCTGGATCTGATGAGCTGCTCGCTCGACACCGTGCTCGACCGTATCGAGGGCGTCGTGCAGCGCGTCTACTTCACCAACATCCAGAGCATCCATCCCGACGCCATCGTCATCGCCCACAAGGTGACCGACGCCTGCCGCGCCATGAAGGACCTGATGGTCGAGCTGCCTAACTACCGCAAGTCCAAGACGCTGCGCGAGCTCGTCATCCAGATCAACACCATCGAGTCCGAGGCCGACGAGCTCTATATCAACGCCATGCGTAACCTGCACGTTAACGGCAAGGACCCGCTCGAGGTCATCGCTTGGCGTGACGTGTACGCCTTCCTGGAGTACTGCGCCGACTGCTGCGAGAATGTGGCCGATGTCGTGGATTCGATTGTCATGAAGAACAGTTAATTGGGGGTACGTGTCCCGGCGGCGAAGGGCCGGCCACGGTTTGCTTTCTCACTCCGGCTGCTTTGCAGAGTCGTTCGAAAGTAAACCGTGGCCGGCCCTTCGCCTTACGTACCACCATTGGGAACTTTGGCTGATAGTTGTAGCGCGATGGGGGTTTGGCTGAAGGGACCTATGGTACCCGTTCGGACACTTTGGCCCTTGATGAGCGTTTGGCTGATTGCTGCTTTGGGTACTCTTTGGGTTACTTTTGGTTTGTTTGATTTTTAATTTTAGGAGGGCTTGTATGTCTTATTTGGATCTGGCTCGTGGTCGGTATTCTTGTCGTTCTTTTGAGGACCGTTCTGTTGAGCAGGCTGTGGTGGATGCCATTGTTGAGGCTGGGCGTATTGCTCCTTCTGCTTGTAATAATCATCCAGCCCGTGTGATGGTGCTGGATACGCCTGAGCTGTTGGAGAAGGCTGCTGCTTGTCAGCCTCGGTTTGCTCGTGATGGGTCTATCTTTGGCGCTCCGCTCATCTTCCTTATTTGCTGCGTTACCGATGATGCTTGGGTACGCCCGTATGACCAGATGAATTCCAGTGAAATCGATACGTCCATCGTGTGTGATCAGATGATGATGGAGGCCACCGAGCAGGGCCTAGGAACGTGCTGGGTATGCCATTTTAAGCCTGAGGTGGCACAGGAGCAGTTCAATCTGCCCAAGGGCGTCTATCCCTATCACATGCTCGTCTGTGGCTATCCCGCCGACCACATCGCCGATCCCGAGCATCGCGAGGCCCGCACTATTCCCCTCTCCAACTTCCTCCTCAAGTAGTTTTTGGACATACCTTAAAATCTACCCTTGACCGCTCACCCGTTCGCCGAGTTCTGCGCCACTATGTGCAGGGCTCGGTTTTTTTATGTTACGCACCCCGGCACAGTCATAAAAAAGGACCCGCAAGCTGCGGGTCCTTTCTAGGCACTAAATTGTAGGCCGAATGTTAGTCCAGGTCGTCGGCAGCAAAGTTGTCGATCGGGGCAAAGGGATCGGCCACGGGGACAACCGGGTCAGCGACGGGCAGCGGCTCGGCGGGAACAGTCACTGCAGGAGAAGCGGCAGAACCGACCGGCGTGGAGGCCATGAGGTCGGCCGGGAAGGAGTTCTGGGCATCGTCCATGAAGTGCTGGATGAGCTTGAGATACTCTGCCTTGAACTCCTCACGGGAAGCCTTGAGACGATCGATTTCCTCGAGCTCGGCCTGCTTTTCGGTCAGAGCCTGGCGGATAACCTCGCGGGCCTTAGCGTCAGCCTCGTTGCGGATACGCTCAGCGTTCTCGTTGGCATCGTTGACGATGGTCTCAGCGGTCTGCTGGGCAGCGATCAGGGCAGCGGAAATCTGGCGCTCCTGAGCGGAGAAGTCAGGGGCGGGAGCAGCCACAGGGGCGGCAGGAACGGCCTGGGCGGTGGCATCCTGAGCCTGGGCAAGCTGAGCCTGTGCATCGGCAAGCTGCTGCTCGGTAGCAGTCAGACGACCCTTAAGGTCGACGATCTTAGCGAGCATAGCGTCAACCTCGGAGGACAGCGTCTCCAAGAAGACGTCGACCTCAGCAGGATCGTAGCCACGCTTGGCCTCAGAGAAAGTCTGAGCCTGGATGTCTGCAGGGGTAATAGCCATAACAAGTCTCCTTTTTCATCGCCTCGGCGCTACACGCCCGACGTAAGTTACTAAGTCAGTTCTATACGAGTATACCTATAAGAAGCTGCAGAACCAGCCTCTGCACCAACTGCAACGCAATAATCGCAACGACCGGCGAAAAATCGATACCGCCCATCGGCGGGATGAAACGACGGAACAGGTTGAGCCACGGACCGCACACGCTATCGAGCACCGCAGCAATATCCTGAAGCAAACCACCCTGCTTCATGGGAATCCACGTCATAAAGCAGTAGACGACAATAAGCGTGGAATAGAAGTTGAACAGCGTGTTGACCAGCTGGACGATAGTGTAGATGTTGATGGGAATCTCCTCGTCTTGTCTTTACTTAAGGTAGCCGTCCGCACGAAGCTTCTTGAGATCGGAATCTTTGACCTCGCAACCGGCGGGCAGCACCATGAACACGCGGTCGCCCACCTCCTTGACCGTGGCACCCAGACCGCAGGCAAAGCCGTAAGAGAAGTCCAAGACGCGCTTAGCAACTTCGGTGCGTACGCCCACAAAAATCAGTGCGACAGGCTGCTTGGTGCGAACGCGGCGCACCACGGTCTCCACGTCGTCATAGCTCTCGGGGCGCAGGACATAGGCCGGCAGCTGCGGCGTGGCGTTGATGATATTGCTCGCATAGGCCGAGGCATCACTCGGTGCAGGCGCGGGCGCAGCGGCGGCACGGGCGCGGGTGTTCTCGGCGTAGCTCGACGGCGTGTCATAGGCACCAGGACGATAACCGCTCGCAACACTGTCCTGCGAGCGCGAAGGCGGGTTATACGTCGTGGCATGGCGGGAGTCATCGCCGACCAGCTGACCGGAGCGCGTATACACGGCAACCGACTCAGCTTCACCGCGGCGCGTCTGACCAAGCAGGCCGTTGCTCGGCTCGTCTTGGGTGTAGAAGCCCTCGCCCGAAGCACCGCCGTAGCCGTTGCCCTGATAACTATCGTCATAGCCGTCATCGTAGCCGTAGTCGTCGTCCTGGCCATAACCCTGGTCGTAACCCTGCTGGCCGCCCAGGTGCATCTTATTTTTAATCTCGTCAAGGAAGCCCATGGTTGTGTCCTCTCGCGGTTTAGTGCAGGCGCCCCGATAATCAGTGCGCACTTCAGAGCCTTATTTTACTGCAAACTCCGGGCTAAATACTACCCTGCCCAGGCGAACGAGCGTAGAGCCCTCCTCAAGGGCAGGCTCAAAGTCCTCGCTCATGCCGCAGGAAAGCTCAGGCAGGTTCAAATCGGGATGCGCAGCCTCCAGCTCATCCCTCAGCTCACGAAGCCCCGCAAAGGTGCGGCGTGCCACATCCTTATTCCCCCGGGGCGCCATAGTCATAAGCCCCTGTACGCAAATTCCCTCAAGTTCCGCAAGCTCACCCGCGGCGGCGCGAATCTCATCGGGCGAAAAGCCTCCCTTCGACTCCTCACCACTCACATTGACCTCGATGAGCACACGCTGGGGGCCGGCGAGCTCGCCTGCCTCAATCTTGCGGACAGCACGGCTCGAGATCGCCTGTGCCAGATGCAGCGAACCCACCGAGTGAATCAGCTCGGCTGAGCCCAGCACCGCATTGATCTTATTGGTCTGCAGGTTGCCGATCATATCGAAGCGCACCTCGGGCAGCTCCGGATGCTCCGCCAGACCCGTGAGCTTGCGAACCAGCTCCTGCGGGCGGTTCTCGGCAAAATGGCGATACCCCGCCTGGATGGCAGCAACAGTCTCATCGACACCAACGGTCTTGGACACGGCAATGAGGCGCGCGGCGTCGTGGGGGCGGCCCGCGCGATCGAGCGCCGCATAAAAACGTTCCAGAATCTGCTCGCGGCGAGCGCGCATCAAATCCAAATAGTTATCCATTGCCAATCGCCTCCGCTGACAGCCAAACAAGTAGTCCCATGCTAACGCAAGAGCGCGGCCCCGCATGTGCAAGGCCGCGCTCACTTAGGTATTTACAATCTTTCGACGAACGGGGCTACTTACTCCTCGTCGTCCTCGCCATCGTCCTCGTCCTCAAGATGATCGAGCAGGTAGCGAAGACCCTCGCTGACCTCGTTGGCGGGCACCTTGGCAACGTAGCGCGCGTCGACGGCGGGCCTCATGATAACACCCTCGCCCGAAGGCACGCGCATGCTCTCGAGCTCATCCTCGTCCACACGGGCGATATCGCCGGCGTTCATACGCTGACCAGTCAACAGGAAAGTCAGACGGCAAGCGGCATCGATGGAAATCGAAGCAATGCGATCGAGGTAGCGCGAAACCATGATGGCGCGGCGCAGGTCGTCATAGTTGCTGTCGTCGTCCATAAAGTCGCCCGTATCCATACGGTTAAAGGTGCGAAAGAACTTCTCGTAGGCGGCGTGCACTGGCTCGTCCTCGACGGCCAGGTTGCAGATGATGGACATGTCATTGGTGACGAGCGCAGAAAGCGAAGAGCCCAGCACCTGGTAGACGGCCTCAGCCTCGGCCTCGACCGTGCCGACAAGCTCCTTGGGCAGCGAGATGTCGGCCTTGATCATATGACGCGTGGCACGGCAGATCTGACGGACTTTATCGGTCATGCGCTGCAGGTTAAAGTCGACGTAGATGATCGTCTGAAGCAGGCGGAAGTCGGAGGCGACCGGTGACTGCGTGGCGATCAGGTTGTAGCAGACGGCCTCCAGGTTGGCGCAGCGTGCGTCAATCGAAAGCGTGCGCTTCTTGGTCTTGGTGGCGAGCTTGCGGTCGTCGGTCACATAGGCCTTCACGGCATCGTGGAGGGCCAGATCGACGGCCTCGTAGATGCTCAGCATCTCGTGACGGGCCTCGATGAGCTGACGGGAAAACAGTTTGCGCATGGTTCACTCCAATCAGTTGGGTGCGGTCATGCCGCCCGCACAGTGAATACGCACCGGACCAGGTCCGATCGGCTTGGGACTAGTCGCACCGATTAGCCAAAGCGGCCGGTGATATAGTCTTCCGTCCGCGAGTCCACCGGGCTGGTGAAGATTGCGTCGGTTTGACCATACTCGATGAGCGTGGCGGGCTCGCCGGCAACTTCCTGCAAGAAGAATGCGGTGCAGTCGCTGATACGAGCTGCCTGCTGCATTGAATGCGTGACGATGATGATCGTCATCTCGGGCGCCAGCTCGGCCATCAGATCCTCGACCTTAGAGACGGATGTGGGATCGATGGCGGAGCAGGGCTCGTCCATCAGGAGGACATCGGGTTGCACCGCAAGCACGCGCGCGATGCACAGACGCTGCTGCTGACCGCCCGAGAGCGCCAAACCATCCTTGTTGAGCTGATTGGATACCTCTTTCCAGAGGTTGGCGCGCTTGAGCGATTCTTCCACGATGTCATCGAGGTCGCTTTTGCTAGTCACGCCCTGCAGACGAGGGCCAAAGGCGACATTCTCGTAGATGGATTTGGGAAACGGGTTGGGCTGCTGAAAGATCATGCCCACGCGACGACGGAGGTCGACCGGGTCGACGCCCTCGGCATAGATATCATTGCCGTCGAGCGTCATGGTGCCCCCGACGCGCGTACCCTCGATCAGATCATTCATGCGGTTGATGCAGCGCAAAAACGTCGACTTGCCGCAGCCCGAAGGGCCAATGAAGGCGGTGATGGCGTTTTTGGCGATGTTGAGGTCAAGCCCCGTCAGCGCATGAAAGTCACCGTACCAAAAGTTGAAATCCTTGGCCGTAATGGCCGCTTGCTCCAGCGTGGGAGCGGACTGATAAACGGACATGGGACTCCTTAACTAGCGACGCTTGCGCGACAGGAAGCGCGCAAACAGGTTGAAGGCCAGAATGATCACCATCAGCAAGAGCGCGGTGCCGTAGGCTGCGTTCATGTTGATGCCGTCGTTGGCAAGCAGGTACAGGTGAACCGTCATGGGGCGGCCGGAATCGAGCGGCGAAATAGGTAGATTGATGGCCTGGCCCATGGTGTAGAGCACCACCGCGGTCTCGCCAATGGCGCGGCCGATGGCGAGGACGATGCCCGTGGCAATACGGCCAAAGGCAGAAGGAAGCACAATCTTGGAGACAACCTGCCACTTGGTGGCGCCCAGGCCGTACGCGCCCCAACGGATATAGCGCGGGACGGCGCGAATGGCCTCTTCGGTGGTGCGCATGACGATGGGAAGCATCAAGAGCGCGAGCGCCAGAGCGGCCGAGACCATCGAAAGGCCCAGGCCCATGGCCTCGACAAACAAGGCGTAGCCAAACAGGCCCATAACGATGGAGGGCACCGAGGCCAAAGCGTCAGCAGCGTAGCGAATGAGCTCGACGACCTTGCCCTGCTTGGCGTACTCGGCCAGATAGACGGCTGCCAGCACAGCGATCGGCGTGCAGATAAGCATGGCGAGCGCCGTCACATAGACGGTCGAGACGATCGTGGGCCAAATACCGCCCTCGGCGTTGACGCCCTGGGGCCAACCGAAGATAAAGTCGAGCGAGATGTGTGGCAGGCCGTTGATGACCACGTAGGCGATGATAGCGACCAGCACCAGCGTGGTGATGTATGCCGCGGCACGGAACACGCCAAGCATGATCTTGTTGGACAGGTCCTTGTTGATGCGGCCCTTCTTGCCGTGGGAAAGGGCACGCTTGATGCGCTCGCGCGACGAGGTCGTATCGACCGTCGTGTCAACGGAATCGGACATAGCCTACCCCCTCTTCTTCTTGGAAACCAGGCGGACGATGCCCACCAGCGTGGCGGAAATGATAAACAGGACCACGCCCATGCCGAACAGCGCCGAGCGATGCAGACCCGAGGAATAGCTCATGTCGAGCGCAATCTGGCTCGTGAGCGTCGAGATGGGGCTCGCAATGCTGTCGGGAATAACCGGGGCGTTACCCACGACCATGAGCACGGCCATGGTCTCGCCGATGGCACGGCCCATACCCAGCACGATGGCATCCACGATACCCAGCTTGGCGGCAGGTAACACGACCTTATAGATAGTCTGCCACTTGGTGGCGCCCATGGCATACGATGCCTCGCGAATGCCCATGGGAATGGAATTGAGAGCATCGATGGTAAGCGTCGTGATGGTGGGCACGATCATAATGGCGAGCACGAACCACGCCGTCAGCGCGCCAAAACCAAGACCGCCGGTCAGTTGTGCGATAAACGGGCGGATGATGATCATGCCAAAGAAGCCATAGATGATAGAAGGGATGCCGGCCAACAGGTCAACGGCAGGGCTGATGAGCTTGCGCACGCGCTTGCTGGCGATCTCGACCAGATACACGGCCGTGCCCACGCCTAGGGGCACGCCCATGGCGAGCGCACCGACGGTCACCAGACCCGAGCCGGCAAGCAGCGACACGATGCCGTAGTGACCCTCAGAGGGCGCCCACGTAAAGCTAAAGAAGTCCGCCAGACCGATGTCGGTAAAGACGGGCAGCGCCGAGTACGTGGTAAAGACAAAAATCAGGATGACGGTAACAACCGCCAAGAACGCGCAGGCAAAGAAGATCCACTGCAGCGCCTTCTCCTTGATATAGGTGCTGCGCGATACGAGCGCCAGCTCGCGCTTCTTGGGCGCCTGACCATTCTGCTCGGTCTGGGAGTTTTCCTGTGCTTCCATGCTACTCACTCCCCTTCTCGTCGTTGGTGACGGGGATAAAGCCCGCCTCGCGAATCTGCTTGTCCATCTTTTCGGACGTCACATAGTCGATGTAATCCTGCGCCTGCTGCGAAGGCGCACCCTTCACAAAGAAGTAAAGGTCGCGTGAGATGGGATAGCCGCCGCTCGCGACCGTCTTCTCGGACGCCTCAACATGATTGACCGAGACGGCCTTGACCGAGGTCTTGGCGTTGAGGCTATCGACGAAGCCCAGCGAAATGTAGCCGATAGCCCCGCTCGAACGAGATACCACGTCGCGCACCTGGCCCGTGCCCGAAAGAACGGCGGAGCGGCGATCGAACGGGGTGCCGTCCATCACGATGGTGCGGAAGGCTTCACGCGTGCCAGACGCCTCATCTCGGTTGATAACCTGAATCCTCAGGTCCTCGCCACCGACTTCTTTCCAGTTGGTGATCTTGCCGGCATAGATATCGCGGAGCTGCTCGGTCGAGAGGTTATCGACGGGGTTGTCTTCGTTCACGATGACCGCGATACCGTCGTGGGCAATGACGATGGGAGTCAGGCCCAGATCCTGTTCGTCGGCATTGAGTCCACGGGAGGAGCTGGCGATATCGGCCGTGCCAGCGCTGACGGCTTCGATGCCAGCGGAAGAGCCCAAACCGGAAACGAGCACGTCGATGCCGGTCTCCTCCTTAAAGCCCTCTGCCGCAATTTCGGCGATAGGAAGGCAGGTCGTGGAGCCGGCCACGGTAATGGAAGAGGTAGAAGATCCCGAAGAACAGGCGCACAGCGTAAGCGTAAGCACAGCGGCGCTCAGGACCGATACGATCTTTCTCATAGCATCACGCCGATCGCGGCATAGCGCCCACAGGTGCCGTCCTCGTTACGGTAGGAATAAAAGCGGTCGTTCTGACGCACGGTCGAAAGCTGGGTATCCACGATATTATCCGCGTCGACACCGACATCTACCAGCGCCTCGCAAATGGCAGCGGAAAGATCGAGCATGCGAGAGGTACTCGCATCGATGCAAGAGAACTCGGCGGCAAAGCGATCCATGAGCTCCTGGGAAACCTCGTACTCGTCACCCAGGATATGGGGCCCGATATAGGCGGAAACGTCGCTCGCATCGCAGCCGGCAGCATCGCAAAGCGCCTGGCACGCCTTGGCAGAAATACGTGCAATCGTGCCCTTCCAACCGGAGTGCACCACGGCAAATCCGCCGGGGGCCACCAGCACCACGGGAACGCAGTCGGCAAAGCAGAGCAGCACGGGCACGTTATACGCCGTACAGACGATGGCATCGCAGCCCTCGGCAATCTGCTCGCGAACAGCCTCAAGATCGTCGGCGCCGTTCGAAGTCACCGTAACGATATGGTCACCATGTACCTGATTGGGCACGAGCAGATTATGCTCGCACTCAGTGGCGCCCATAGCTTCGAGCGCTCGACGACGATTTTCTTGAACTGCAAAGGGGTCATCGCCTACATGCGAGCCCAGGTTGAGCGAGGAGTACGCATCTTCGGAAACACCACCGGTGCGCTCGGTAAAGGCAAAGCGGACATCGGATGTCGCGCCCTCCACCAACGTAACTCCATCATGGTCGACACGCGAAACCCTGTCCGCACGTGCTGCCATACTAAAGCCTCCTAATAACACAAGTACCGCGGCGTCGCCGCGCAGTCCGCGTTTATACGGCTGTCATACTTCCTTAAAAGGATACCCGCAGCGGTAGGGACCAAACGTAAAGGGAACGTAAGGAGATTGGAGGCTTTCGTTTACAAACGAGAAACAAAACGGGGCGCATCCAAATGGACACACCCCGTGCAGGTCGTTGAGAAAAACGAACTAGAAGCTACCGCGCTTCAGGAAGTCGGGAAGCTCGAACTGGTCGTTGCCAAAGTTGGGCAGCTCGGTACCACCGACGTTGCGGGTCGGAGCGGCCTGAGCCGGGCTGGCAGCCGGAGCGGTGCGCTGCGGCTCAGCGGAGGCAGCGGCCTTGCTCTGAGACTGCTGAGCAGCAAAGAGCTCATCCTGACGGTTGACGTTGGAGTCGGAGAAGCCCGTAGCGATGACGGTGATACGCACCTGATCGCCCAGGGACTCGTCGACAACGGTACCGAAGATGATGTTGGCCTCGGGGTCGACGGCGTTGGCGACAACGTCGGCGGCGTCGCTGATCTCCTGGATGCCCAGGTCCTTGGAACCGGCGATGGAGAGCAGCACGCGCGTGGCACCATCGATGGAGCTCTCGAGCAGCGGGCTGGAGATGGCCTGCTGGGCAGCGTCGACGGCACGAGTATCCCCAGAAGAGGTACCGATACCCATCATGGCGGTACCGGCCTGCTTCATGATGGTCTTAACATCGGCGAAGTCCAGGTTGATGATACCGGGGACGGTGATGAGGTCGGTGATGCCCTGGGTGCCCTGGGAAAGGACGCCATCGGCAATCGCGAAGGCCTCGAGCATGGTGGTCTTCTTCTCGGCGATGTCGAGCAGCTTATCGTTAGGAATGACGATCATGGTGTCGACGCAATCGGAGAGGGTCTTGATGCCCTCCTCGGCGCTCTTCTTACGCTTGCGGCCCTCGAAGGTGAAGGGCTTGGTCACGACGGCGACGGTCAGTGCGCCGACCTCGTTCATCGCGATATCGGCAACGATGGGAGCAGCGCCGGTACCGGTGCCGCCGCCCTCGCCGCAGGTGATAAACACCATGTCGGCGCCAGCGAGCGCCTCGGCGATGTCGTCGCGGGACTCATCGGCAGCCTTGCGGCCAACCTCGGGATTGGCGCCGGCGCCCAGGCCGCGGGTAAGGTCGGTGCCGATGTGCACCTTGATATCGGCATCAGAGATCGCGAGTGCCTGAGCATCGGTGTTGATGGCAACAAACTCGACGCCGCGGATGCCCTCTTCGATCATTCGATTGACCGCGTTGGTACCGCCGCCGCCGACGCCGACCACCTTAATGACGGCAAGGTAGTTGTTGATCTCTGTCTCGTGCATGTCGGTCCTCCGAACAAAGGTTATAGCCATAGCATGGGTCGACCCCTGCGCACATTAACCTTCAGGTTGAAAGTAAATGCAAAGGTAAACTGTATTATGTTTGCACATTATGAACGTATCAGTCAAATAATTGACCGTGAAAACCAAACAAACCAGATAAACGGCGTGGTATGGCCCCTCAACAAAGCATCAACCAGCGCTACGAGGTCGGAGCATTCCTAAATGTGTAGTTGCCCGGAGAGCGCACATTGATATACGTTACGCCCTCTACCTGCGAAAGCAACTTGGTGACTACGCGTTCCTTCTTGGCGATATCGTCCGAATCGCCCAGCGACACCTCAATGCCGTTATTGAGGTTTGCCGAGATGGCTTCGACCGAAGGCGTGGAAATATCCTTGACTTGTCCCAAGAACTCGCTCGAAAAACCACGCACATAATCCAGGCCGGCCTTAACGGCTTTGGAGTTCACCGCCTGGCCGGAAACCGGAGCGACATCCGCCGAGACATCAGTCAACAACACCGCGCCATAATGCTTGGCGAGCGCCAGCGCGGCATCGATTCCGGTCAAGGTATTTGAGCCCTGCCCTGTCGTGATGACGTTGCCCTGGTCGTCCACTTCGACCGACGTCGACAGCGGGGCGATCCAGGTGTCATCGTCTCCGATAGCCCAGGCAAGGTCGTCGGAGCTGATATACGCAATGGCGATAACTTTACGCTCCGTCGGCGTGATGATAAGCGTATGGGGAAACTGGCGTTGGACATCCACGCCCGAAACCCACGGGTTCTGCTTGAGATCCTCGGTAATCTGGTCGGGATCGACGTTAAAAAGCGACGTTCCCTCGGGCAAGTCGATCAGCTGGATAGCATCGTGCTTCGTCACATGCTCGCTGCCTTGAATCTGAATATCAGTGGCAGTAAACAGTCCAGAGTTGATCACCACGATGGCAACGACGACGAGCACGGCCAAGACGGCCAGAACGCCGCCCACGATTTTGCCTTTGCCTGTAACGACAGAAGCGGCGTCTGATGTTTTATTTGCCATCGCTCCAAGTGAAGATAACGGGTTGAAACCTTTTTTACTCGAAGGCTTCTTGGCGGTAGCCGGCACCGATGTCAGCGAGCGCGGTTTCGATGCGCCCAGCGTGCGACCTGGACGCGCCGCTTTAGTTCCCGTCGAGGGCTTGGGAGCTGCCATGGGACGGGCAGGCTTGGCGCCCATAACAGGCTTTGACGTCGTCGAGGGACGCGAGGACTTTTTTGCGGCCGGACGATTACCGAGCTGCGAGCCGACGACCGGACGACTGGTCTGTCGAGCATGCCCGACAGACTTAGAGTGCGCGACGGTATTGCGTTGAGGTTTGGCAGGCGCGCCGGAACGCCCTCCGGCGCGGCGGAAGGTGGGTTTCGATGCTCTAGAAGCCGAGGAATTTAACTTCCGGTCTGAGCTCGATGCCATACGCCTCCCTCACCTTTCCGTGCACATGTCTAATAACCGCGGCAACGTCATCGGCCGAGGCAGTTCCGTTATTAACGATAAAATTAGCGTGAACGGGCGAAACTTCCGCGCCGCCAATCGAAAAACCCTTTAATCCACAATCCTCGATAAGCTTGCCCACACTCGCATCGGGCGGGTTGCGAAAGACAGACCCGCAGGATGCGCGACCCATGGGCTGCGTACGCTTGCGCCTCGTCAGGTACCGCTCCATGCGCTCGCGAATGTCGGCCTTGGGCGCCGGTTTAAGCTTGAACACGCACTCGAGGATGATCTCATTGCGGGGAAGGCTACATTCGCGGTAGCCCCAAGTGATCTCGGACCCCGCATAATGCTTGATACCGGATGCCGGGTCAAACGTTACGACATCCTCAACCAGCGAGCCAATCCACTCGGTCCGTGTGCCGGCATTCATAGATATCGCACCGCCGACCGAACCAGGAATGCCAACGGCAAACTCAAGGCCCGAGAGGCTACGCGACAGGGCATCGTTGACCAGGCGCGCAAACATCACGCCCGCACCGACCGTCAGCGTACAACCGTCATCGGCAACAACCGTGCGCTGAAACTCACGTCCGAGCGAAATGACGGCACCGCGATAACCGCCATCGGCAACCAGCAGATTGGAGCCCTTGCCGATGATGACCCACGGCACCTGCTCGCGATCGAGCACCGCCACGGCGCGGCGGAGGGCATGATAGCTATGGCACGTCACAAAGAGGTCGGCCTTGCCGCCGATACGATAGCTCGTATGACGCGCAAGGCGCTCGTCCTCGATCACATCCGTGTCGATCATGCCCGAGAGCGCCATGACGGCGTTAAACAGACCCATTAGACTTAAGCGTCTTTCTTGGCAGTCAGATACTCAATGAACTCGGGACCGACGGTCGTAACGTCGCCGGCACCCATGGTGAGCAGCAGGTCGCCCTCGCCCACCATCTGCTCGAGCTCCTGATTGAGCTCAAGACGGCTGGAGCAGTACACGACCTCCTTGCCAGGATGCTTGGCGCGCACGGTATCGGCGAGCATCTTAGAGGTGACACCCGGAATGGGCATCTCGCCAGCCGAGAACACATCAATCAGCAGCAGTTTATCGGCATTGGCAAATGCATCGGCAAAGTCGTCGCACAGGGCCTGCAGACGCGAATAGCGGTGCGGCTGGAACACGACGTCGACGTGCTTGTAGCCCAGCGACGAAGCGGCGGCAAGCGTCGCCTTGATCTCGGTGGGGTGATGGCCGTAATCATCGACCACGGTGATGCCATCGATATCGCCCACGTGGGTAAAGCGACGGCGGACGCCCTCAAAGCTCGAGAGCGCCTTGGCGGCGGCGTCGATGTCAAGGCCCAGGACATGGGCGACGGTGAGCACGGCCGTGGCGTTGAGCATGTTGTGGCGACCGGGATTGCTCTTGATCTCCACAGCGTGCTCAGTGCCGTCCTCAAAGCGAACGATAAAGTCACTCTGGATGCCCTTGACATCCGGGTGCACGCAGACGATGGCGTTGCTCTCGGCAAAGCCGTAGGAAAGCACGTGACGGCCCGTCGACTTGGCGAGCTCGACCAGATGCGGGTCCTCGCCGCAGACGATGACGGTGCCGTCCTCGCCCACCAGGCTCATGAATTTGGCGAAAGTTGCCTCGATCTCCTCGATACCCGAGTAGTGATCGAGGTGGTCGGCCTCGACGTTGGTCACAATGACCACGTTGGGGTTCAGGAACAGGAAGGAGCTGTCGGACTCGTCGGCCTCGGCGACAAAGTAGTCTCCCGAGCCGTTCTTGCCGTTCGTGTCATAGCCCTCGACGATGCCGCCGATCAAGAAGCTCGGATCCAGACCCATGCGGTCGAGCATGGTGGCGCACATCGAAGACGTGGTGGTCTTGCCATGCGTGCCGGCAACAGCGACGGTAGTGTAGCCGTGGCCCAAAGCAGAGAGCATCTTGGCACGGGGCCACACGGGAATACCAAGCTCGCGAGCGCGCACGAGTTCAGGGTTGGACTCCGGAATAGCGGTGGAGACAACAACCACGTCGGGCTTGACCTCGTCGATCGTGGCTGCCTCATGGCCCACATGCACCTTCACACCAGCGCGTGTAAGCTGGCGGATATAACGTGACGTCTTAAGGTCGGAGCCGGTAACGGCATAACCGCGCTCGTGCAGAACGAGGGCGATGCCGCTCATGCCGGCGCCGCCGATACCGATAAAGTGGGCGCTCTTAAACTCGGGCGCGGAGGTTGCAGTCTGGGAATCAGCCATGTGCTCGTGTACTCCTTGCGTAAACACTGCCTGTAACCCGTTAACTGTACCGCACCTACCGCATCAGCGCGAGGGCGACCGACGATATCCCGTCTAACTAACGCAAACCCTCTACCGCATCGGCCAGAAGAGCGGCGGCCCTATCCTGAGCCAGACCACGCGCCGCCTGACGCATGACGTCGCGCTCTGCCGCGTCATCGACCAGGTGCAGCAGCTCATCGGCAAAGGCAGAACCGTCGATATCGGCATCGGCACAGAGCACGCCGGCCCCGGCGTCGACCAGATAACGGGCATTGGTGGTTTGGTGGTCGGCCGTCGCATGCGGATACGGCACGAGTATCGAGGGCACGGCGAGCGCAGCGATCTCGGCCACGCTCGATGCACCCGAACGCGAGAGCACCAAATCGGCAGCAGCCAGCATATCGCCCATGTTGTCGATGTAAGGCTGGACGCGGTAACGCTTCGCCTCCTCGGGCGTCAGCGCCAAAGCGCGCTCGGTCTCCTCAAAGCCGTCGGCACCCGTCGAATGCAACACATAGAGGTTCTTGCGCGAAAGCAGCTCGTTTTTGAGCGAAGTCACGCGCTCGTTGAGGTGCTGGGCGCCAAGTGAACCGCCAAAGACGAGCAGCAGCGTAGCGTCCTCGGGAACGCCAAGTGCCTTGCGGCCACGAGCGCGATCGCCCTCGATCACCGAGCGACGTACGGGGTTGCCGGTCATGAGCACGTGGTCAGGGTCACCTTCGCGCTCAAAGACCGAGCGCGCTGCCGGCACCGAGATGCACACGCGAGCGGCGTGGGAGTTCATCATCTTGTTGGCCAGGCCCGGAACAGAGTTCTGCTCATGTAGCAGATACGGAACGCCTGCGCCCTTGCACCACCCCAGCAGCGGAACCTCGACATAGGCACCAAAACCGATGGCGGCATCGGGCTTGCCGACCTTTGAGAAATGACTGGTGAGCGCACGCTTGGCCTTGTTGACACGCCACAGGGAGGTCAGCGCCGTCCAAGGACGGGAGCGGTCGAAGCCCGTGACCGTAATGGGCACAAAATCAAACCCAGCCTCGGGGACCAGACGACCCTCGAGCTTGCGTGACTGGCCCACGAACACAACGTGGTGGCCACGATCACGCAGCTCTTCGGCCAAGGCGAGCGCGGGGTTGATGTGTCCCGCCGTGCCGCCGGCTGCAATAGCAACGGTCATCTTATCGGTCATGGTAGTCCCTTCGTACACGCGGTCCCTGGTCGTCGGTGCGTAGACGAGCCGACGGGTCCGAGTTCAAATCGATTCGATTATATCCGCCGCCCGCGCTGCGAGGGCTGGGGCGCTGAGGACGACCTTGCGGAGCCGTCCGCGGACGTGGACGAGCTGCCGGCTCGGATGTAGAACCATCCAGAACGGTAAAGCCGCTACGCGAAGGTCGTTCACCGCGCACATGGGCTACGCCGGCGGTACTCTCATCCATAACGGCAAAGCTCTCGCGGCGACGGTCGTACTCATCGCGACGGGCGCTCTCGTACGAAACGCGCAGGATCAGACCGGCAAGCATAAGCGACACAATAATCGATGAACCGCCGTAGCTAATAAACGGCAACGGTTTGCCCGTCATGGGAAACACGTTGAGGATGCCCAGCGCGTTAATCAAAAACTGCACCGCGAGAATGACCGCGGAGCCAGACGCCATAAGCGCGCCCCGACGATCGGTCGCCTGCTCGGCAATGCGAAACGCCGAGTAGATCAGCATCGCAAACACCAAGAAGAACAGCACGGTTCCGACAAAGCCGACTTCCTCGCCAATGATGGCCAGGATGTAGTCATTGTGCGCCTCGGGCAGATACGAGTACTTCATGGTTGAGTTGCCGATGCCACGGCCGAACAGACCGCCCGAGGCAAAGGCCATGATGGCAAGCGTGGCCTGATAGCCGTCACCATACTCGTCAGCCCAAGGGTTCAAGGCAACCTGAATACGCACCATACGGTACGGCTCTGCGACAAGTGCAATCACGATCACGAGAATGCCGAAGATTAGCACGCCGATGATAAATCTGGGGTCGAGACCCGCAAACAACGCCATGCACATGAGGGTCAACAGGATGATCAGGACAGTACCGAAATCGGGCTGGATAAAGATCAGAAAGAGCGAAATACCCAGGTAGATGCCCATCTTGCGAAGGAATTCGTTGATGTTGCCACCGGGCGAAAAGAAGCGATCAAGCATGATGGCCGAATACGCAATGGCAAATGGCTTTAAAAACTCGGAAGGCTGGAACTGAATACCGGCGATGTTGAGCCAGCGCGTGGCGCCACGGCTGCCGCTGCCCACCAAGAACACCAGAAACAGTAGCCCTATCATGCCGATAAGGAAGATCCTAAGCACATCCTCCCCAAACCAGCTGTCCGGCAAAACGCGCACGATGGCAATCAGCGCCAGAACACCAACCACGGCAAACGCGGCCTGTCGACCCAGGAAAAACGTCGCCGAGCCATTCTCGTGCAGCGCCTCGACCGAAGACGCCGAGTACACCATCAGCAGACCAAAGCACACCAAAGTAAACAGGCAGGCCATAAATATCAGACGGGGGCGCATGATGCGGGCGGGAACGCCGGCAATATAGCGTTCGCTAAACGACTGCCTGCCACGACCGGAACGCGGTGTGCTGCGCCGCGAGGAAGCACGGTCCGAGTCGGGCCTCCTCATACCTTGTCGGGGGCTCTCCTCTCTCACCGGCAACCCCTATTCCATTTGCGATTTCGCTGCAGCGGCAAGCTGAGCCACGTAGTCCTTAAACACGCGGCCGCGCTCCTCATAGCCCGAGAACTCATCGAACGAAGAGCAGGCAGGAGAAAGTAAGATCACGTCGCCACGGCTCGACAGCGAACGGGCAACGTCCACGGCATCGCGTAGGTCATCCGCCTGGGCGATATCCACATCGCCATCGACATCGGCCTCGTCCATAGCGGCGGTGAAGCGCTCGCGCGCATCGCCAAAGCAGACGACCGAGCGCACGTTATCCATAACAACGCGCGCGAAGTCCGTGAGCGGCGTGCCCTTATCGTGGCCGCCGAGCAGCAAGATCACGTCGTCATCGGGAAATGCCGTCAGCGCCTTCTCGACCGCGTCGGTGTTGGTCGCCTTGGAATCGTTGACGTAGCGCACACCGTCAATCTCGCCGCACGGCTCCACGCGATGCTCGAGCGGCTGGAACGAGGCCAGACCGCGGCGGACACCATCGACATCGGCACCGACGGCCAGAGCAGCCGTGGCGGCACATAAGGCATTGATGACATTGTGATGGCCCGAGATCTTGAGCTCGGACGTGGCGACAAGCTGGGTCTCGACGCCCTTCAGGCGCACGACCATTTTGCCGTCGCGCACAAAGGCGGCGTCTGCACCCTCGGGCTCGTCAAAAGCGACCTTGCAGATGCGGCGACCCGGCGTATAGATGTACTCATCGAACTCGTGAATGCCAGCGTCTTCGACGTCGACAACCACCAGATCGTCATCGCCCATATTGTCAAACAGCTTGATCTTGGCAAGCGCATAGTTCTTATGGCTCTTATGCCAGCCCAAGTGGTCGGGAGTGATGTTGAGCAGCACTGCCACGCGAGGGTGGAGCTCGGTGGTCGTAGCAATCTGATAGCTCGAGAGCTCAGCCACAAACCACTCGTTGTGGGCTCGGCCGTCAATCTCGTTGACCGGCGGCTCGCCGATGTTGCCGACAGCTACGCTGGCCTCGCCGGCAGCCTTGAGCAGATAATCAGTCAGCGACGTGGTGGTCGTCTTACCGTTGGTGCCCGTGATGGCAATCCAGTTATCGGGCGACAGGCGATAGGCAAACTCTGGCTCACCCATAATCTGAGCGGCATGTTCGCGCCCGGCCTTAAAGAAGCCCGAGAACTCCGAGATGCCCGGGCACGTCACGCATACGTCATAGGCGCCCTCGACCTGTTCGGTCCCATAGACAAACGACGCACCAGCAGCCTCGAGCGCACGCGTGGCGTCATTGGGCTCAGAGGTGCCGCCGCCATACACGGTAACGGCGCTTACGCGCTCGGGATGTGCCAGCGCCCAGCGGGCGACATCGAGACCGGATTTGCCCTGACCCAAAACGAGCAGGCTAAAGACATCAGCAAGAGGCATGAAAGACCACTATCCCAACTGGAAGAACAGAGCAAGGCCAACGGCACCAAAGGCCGCAGCGATAATCCAAAAACGGATGACGACCTTGGTCTCGGCCCAGCCCTTCTTTTCGAAATGATGATGGATGGGCGCCATAAGGAAGACGCGCTTGTGCGTAAAATGGAAGTAGACAACCTGAATCATGACCGACAGGGTCTCAACGATAAACAGGCCGCCGATGATGAGGGAGACGACCTCGGTGTTGGTCATGATGGACGTGCAGGCAAACGCGGCGCCCAGAGCAAGCGAGCCGGTATCGCCCATAAAGATGCTCGCCGGATAGCAGTTGAACCACAGAAAGCCCAAGCAGGCACCGGCACACGCGGTACAGAAGATGGACAGGTTCACGTCTCCGTGCAAAAACGCCATGGCAGCCATGGCGAGCATGGCGATCATGGAGGTGCCGCCAGCAAGACCGTCAAGGCCATCGGTCAGGTTCACGGCATTAGAAAGACCGGCAATCATCAGCCAGCAAAAGACAATATAGAGCCACGGGAACGAATAGCCGCAGATGGTGGTCGAAAGCACGCCAAGGTCGATCGTCAACCCACCGGGAAAACGAATCTCGGGGGCGACGCCGCACCAGTTGACGGCAAGTACCGTAAAGGTGACACAGATAATGGTTAGGCCGATCATCTTGGCATGAGGCGTCAGACCGAGCGAGCGCCCATGCGTAACGGAGGTCAGGTCGTCGATCAGACCCAGCACGCCGGTCGCCAGCGTGGCGAGCAGCACGAGCACGAGCTCGGTGGTGAGCTTGCCCATCAGCAGGCAGGTCAGCGAGATCGCGATGAGGATGACAACGCCACCCATGGTGGGCGTTCCCTGCTTAACCAAATGACGCTTGGGGCCGTCGGCACGAACCTGCTGGCCGATACCCTCGACCTTGAGCAGCTTGATCCACCACGGCATGAGCAGCAGCGCAATGGCGGCGGCGATGCCAAGCCCCAAAAAAGCCTGATACGTTGGATACGAGGGATTGCCGAACATGGGCTAGCACACACCTTCCACAAAGCGGTCGAGCTCAACAAAGCGGGAACCCTTGACCAGTACAACATCATGTTTTTCAAGCGCGCCGCCCATGCGGTCGAGCACCTGCTGATAATCGGAGAACACCTGGATGCGGTCCTCGTCCATGCCCATCATGCGCGCGGCATCGGCCATAAGCTGGGCCAGCTCACCACCCACGCACGCCAGCATGTCGAGCTTCTTGGCGGCGGCATAGGCGCCCACGAGCTCATGCATGCGAGGAGCCTCATCGCCCATCTCGCCCATCTCGCCCAGGATCGCCATGCGAGACCCCGTGCACGAAAGCGAGCACAGCAGATCGAGACCGGCTGCCATCGATTCGGCGCTGGCGTTATAGGAGTCATCGATGATGCGTGCACCGCTCTTGGCGCGCTTGATCTCCTGGCGGTGACCGGTGATTGTGAGGCCCCTAAAGGCAGCATCGATCTGCTCGGGCGTCACGCCCAGGCGATAGGCAACCGCGGCGGCCTTAACGGCATTTGGAACGGACTGCACGCCGGGGATAGCAAGCATGGTATCGATTGTCTCGCCCTGACCAAAATCGAGCGTAAAGACCGGACGGCCCTCGTCATCAACACGAACTTCGCGGGCGCGGACCTCATCATCGTCCGAGACGCCGGCCAGCATCACATCGATACCAGCAGGCTGGGCGAACGTATCGCGAATGAACGGCGTAAAGTCGTCCTCACCGCCCAAAACCAGCAGCGGCAAGAAGTCGCCGGCGGCGCACATACCCTGGACAATCTCGGCCTTAGCGCGGGCGATGTTCTCGCGGCTGCCCAAAATGCCGATGTGAGAGGTGCCGATCTTGCTCACGATGGCAAGGTTGGGATTGGCGGACTGGGACAGGCGCTCGATCTCGTGGAAATGGTTCATGCCCATCTCGAGCACCAGGACCTCGGTACCGGCCGGGGCGGAAAGCACCGTGAGCGGCATGCCGATCAGGTTATTGAAATTGCCCTTGGTGGCCCAGACACGATAGCGCTTGGCGAGTACAGCGGCGAGCACGTCCTTGGTCGTCGTCTTGCCGATGGAACCGGTAATGCCAACGACCAGGCAGCCAAGCTCCAGGCGATACGCGTGCGCCAAACGCAGCAGAAACTCCTCGGGATCATCGGTCAGCAGGATGGCGCATCCCTTGTCCTGCGCCAGCGAGACCAACTCGGCATCGGGCTCACGCGTCATCACGACGGCGCCGGCACCCGACTGGACGGCACGGGAAGCAAAATCATTGCCGTCGACGTTTTCACCGGGAAAGGCGACGAAAATCGTCCCTTCCTCGACCTGGCGCGAGTCGATAACGCACCCGCGGCATACCCGATCGACTTCTCCCGTCACGGTTCGGGCCCCTGTTGCGGCCGCGAGGTTGTTGACGGCGATCTCTATCATTGCAGCTCCCCTGTAAACCTAATAATGCTATCGGCGTATTGTATCCCAGCGCCGCGCATGCGTGGTGCAGGGCATGTGAACACCCCTCATATGGGACAACAAACCATGCCCCAAAGATTGTAACCCCCTACTTCGTGCGCGGGATGCCCAGCACGTCGAGCGCGTTGGCCATAATGGACTGGAACGGCACCGCAGCGGCATCTGAGCCGCTCGGCGTTCCGTCGAGCGTGATATAGCACAGCACCTTGGGTGATTGTGCCGGCGCAAAGCCCATAAAGGACGACATGTAGTTCTCCTTGAGGTAGCCGCCGTTCTCGTCGGCACGTTCGGCCGTGCCGGTCTTGCCCGCCACGTCATAGCCGTCAACTGCGCCGCCAACGCCCGTGCCTTCAGACACGACCGTCTGCATGCACGATGTCACCTGGGATGCTGCATCCTCAGAAATCGCACGCTCGCCTTCGCCCCAGTCCTTCTCGTCGCCTTTGCTGGACTTATAGAAGTGCGGGGTCATCATCACGCCGCCGTTAGCGATGCCGCCCACGGCACGTGCGATCTCAATCGGCGAGACAGACAGCGCCTGTCCAAAGCTCATTGAGCCCAGCGTGGCGCCGTCATACTGGTCACGCTCCTTGACGATGCCCAGGCTCTCGCCCGGAAAATCTACACCAGAGCTGTGACCGATGCCCCACTTGTCCACATAGGCGGCAAAGTCGTCGGCACCGATCTTGCGCCCCACCAGGACAAAGCCCACGTTGGACGAACGGCGCATCATCTCGCGCACATCCATGGTCATGGCATAGTCGCGCTTGTCGGCATCGGTGACGGTATCGTCGCCCACCTTGATGCTCGCCGGCACCTCAAACGACGTACTCGATCGCACGACGCCCAAGTCGAAGCCGGCGCCCGCCACGAGCGTCTTAAAGACCGAGCCGGGCTCGTAGGCGTCGGTAACCAGGCGCAGGTTCATATCCTCGGTCTTGGCGTTTTCCAAATCGGTCTGGTCGTAGGTCGGATACGAGCAGGCTGCCAAGATCTCTCCTGTCGTAGGATCGGTGACCAGCGCCGAGCCGTTCTTGGCCTTAGTCTTCTCAACTGCCTCTGCCAGGGCATCCTCGGCCGCACGCTGGATATTGACGTCGAGCGTCGTCACGATATCAACGCCGTCGACCGCAGCCACCTTTTTATAGGCACCGCCCGCGATATAGCTGCCGTCCCTCGCGCGCTCGCGTACGAGAGAACCGTTCGTGCCGGTCAGAAGCTTGTTGTATTGCTTTTCGAGACCCGTCAAGCCGTCGTTGTCTACATTCACTACACCCAGCACCTGCGATGCCAGATTGCCGTATGGATATACACGCTTCATGGCCTGCTCAAAAAGCACGCCGGGCAGGTTCTTCTTCTCCAGCGCCGCAACATCGTCTTCGTCCACCTGGCGCTTGATATACACCCAGGTTCCATCGGACTCAACGAGCTTGCGGCAGGTCTTTTTATCGATTCCAGTTGCCTTGACCAGCGCCGACACCGTCTTGTCAACATCCTCGACAAGCTGCGGGTTCACGGCGATGTTGCGACATTCGACCGACGACGCCAACACGTTGCCGTTGCGGTCGTAGATGGTGCCGCGTTTGGCATAGAGGGTCTGCGCAAGCAGGCGGCGCGCATCGGCACGCTCGCGCAGTTTATCGGCTTCGACAATTTGATAGTCGGCAAGGCGAAAGACGCCCAAGCCCAAGCCAAGCCCGATGAAGCCCATGACGGCTTTGCGGCGAGGCAGAGGCGCGCCTGTGAGCCATTCGGTCGACGAACTCTTGCGCGACCTGGTGTTATGCACTTGAGGGCCGCCCGAGCCGCGAAGTCGCGACGCCGGGTCGTTGCCACGGGACCGCCCGGCGTTGTAAGATTGCCGACCCGTTCCTTGATAACCAGAACGTCCCCGCGACGAGGGACGTCCAGAACCGCGGCCCCCATCGGAACCGCGGCGATAGTCATTTGTCATACTCAGCTACCGTCTTGCTACTGAGCGGTCGCGGTCGCGTTGGCGCCCGCGGCTGCATCCTGCGAAAAGTCAAGTGTAACGCTCTCGCTGGGCTCCACCATGCCATAAGCGCCCGCAAGGTCGCGAATGCGCGTGTCGGCACCATAGACCGAATGCATGACCTCCAGGTCGGAGCTCTCATCGGTCGCCTTTTCGAGCGTGCTGGTAAGCTCGGCATTGCTGTTGAGCACCTGGGCCGTAACGCCGGCGAGCGCCACGCGGGCGACGCCGATCGTCATGAAGATAGCCGCAATGATGCAAAACGTTTTAAGAACGCTCATGAAAACCGGGCTTACCGCCTGGTTTGCCTGACGGCCCGCGCCCGTGTAGACATCAAAGCGCGGCGTGCGCTGCTCACGGGGAGCAACGGGGGCCTGCGGCGTCTCACGATAGGCGGGCATGGCGTTCATATCATAGGCGAGTGCTGCGCTTGAAGTGTTGTAGCCCATGATATGCCGCCTCCCATCCCGAGTACGTTGGTAGTGTGTTTAAGCTTCGTTTATGGTGCGAGCGGGAGGTCCAATATCGCGCGGTCGCGCCTACAGACGCTGCGCCACGCGGATTTTGGCTGATCTCGCCCGAGGGTTGCGCTCAACCTCATCAGGCTGGGCAACCAGGGGTTTGCGGGTGATGACCTTGAGTATCGGCACGTTGCCGCACACGCACACCGGAATCTCCGGCGGACACGTGCACCCCTGGCTCATCTCCTTAAAGTGGTTCTTTACGATACGGTCCTCGAGCGAGTGATACGAGATGACGCAGATACGTCCGCCCGGGTTGAGCCACCTGGTGGCGGCATCAAGCCCTCGTTCGAGCACATCGAGTTCGTGATTGACCTCGATGCGAATGGCCTGGAAACTTTTCTTGGCCGGGTGTCCGCCATGCCGACGAGCGGCAGCCGGGATACCCGCCTTGATGATCTCGACAAATTGGCCGGTGGTTTCGATCGGTTCTTGCTCGCGGCGGCGCACGATCTCGCGCGCGATCTGCGAGGCGAACTTCTCTTCGCCGTAGACGCGTAGAATCCGGGCGAGGTCGTGTTCGTTATAGGTGTTGATGACCTCAGCTGCGTTTAAGGTGTTATTACCCGGATCCATCCGCATGTCCAATGGGGCGTCCTCGTTATACGAAAAGCCCCTGCCAGGGATATCGAGTTGCGGTGACGAAACGCCCAAATCGAACAGGAAGCCATCGACCCCGGGCACCTCGGCCGAGCAAAGCAGCTCGTCCAAGTCTCCGAAGTTGCCCTTCAGCAGCTGGTGCGGAACGCCGGGAACCTCGCGGTCCAGACGGGCGCCAGCGGCCTCGAGGGCCATGTCGTCCTGATCGACGCCGAGCAAAAGGCCGGTCTCCCCCACCTGCGCGGCCATCTTTACCGAATGGCCGGCACCGCCAAGGGTGCAGTCGCAGACGACGGAGCCGCTCTTTAGCTGCAGCGACTCAAGCACTTCGCCGAGCATGACAGGTTCATGCCGATATTCTTGTGTCAAGATCCCACGCTCCATCCGTTACCCGTGCCTTGCCCTTACGAGAAGAAGAGGTCCAGCAGGGCCTCATCGTCATCGTCCTCATCGGCCGCGGCGCGATCCCAAACCTCAAGGTGGTCGTAGTTGCCCACAACCGTGACCTCGCGGTCGAGGTTCGCCTGCTTGCGGAGAGACTCGGAAAGACCGATACGACCGGCGCTGTCCACATCCATCGACGTGGTGCGCTTGTTGATCGCCCTCATGAGCTTCTGGTCGTTAATGTCACGCGGGTTAAAACCCTCGTGGCCCTCACGACCCGCGAAGAGTCCTTCGACCCACTTATCGAAGGCCTCGGCAGAGAACACGTACAGAGCATCGACATCCAGGGCTTTGAACACGCGAACGTGCTCTCCAAGCTCCTCGCGAAGGGGTGCAGGCAGGGACAGACGACCTTTTGCATCGAGATTGCGCTCGTATGCACCAGTCATTCCCATGTGCGCCCTCCCCTCGGTTACTCAGATGGCACGTACGCGGGGAACCACCCCGCCTGTCGACGTCATCAATAATATGGGGAACCACCCCATTTTTCAACACCTTTCCCCACCCCTTCCCCCACCCCTCCCCATCATTCCACCCCCAATATGTTGTAAAACACCCCCGAGCATATGTTCGAAAACACAATATGTTGTGTTTGCAGCAAAGGCGAGATGCCACCTGTAGAACCACGCCCGCGAACCTCAACCTTCAAGTTGACCTTGAGGCGATTTTTACGTCCCTTTACACGCCGTTCACATCGCCCCCAAACTCCCCCACCCACGGTACACACGGCCCACCGCCGCGTCGGTGTCTAGCGAAAAATGGGACGAGCCCCAGATTGCCCATGCGCGCAAAAGTGCGTCTCGGCAATCTGGGGCCCGTCCCCTTTAGTATTTATAAATATGCAGGTCAGCGATGTGCTAGCGATGTGCTAGCGGATGCGCCGCCAGATAGACCTCGGTCAGTTGCGTTCGGTCGACATGCGTGTAGACCTGCGTGGTCGAAATATCGGCATGGCCCAAAATCTCCTGCAGCACACGCAGGTCGGCACCGCCCGCGAGCATGTGGGTGGCAAAGGAGTGGCGCAAGGTATGGGGGTGGAGCCCCACCAGCCCCACCTGGCGCCCATACCGCTCGCATATCGCATGCACGGCCTGGCGCGACAGGCGACGTCCGTTCTTATTTAAAAAGACCGCCGAGGTCTCGGTTCCGCGGGCATGGGCCGCCAAGCGAGAACGTCCCTCAGTTACATAGAGCGTCAGAGCTCGCGCCGCGCTTCCCACCAGTGGGGACAGGCGTTCCTTTGAGCCCTTACCGCGAACGAGTACAAAGCCATCGTCAATATGGATATCGCCCACATCGAGCCCAACCAGCTCACTCACACGCAAACCGCATCCGTAGAGCACTTCCAAGATGGCATGGTCGCGCAGTCCCATCTCGCCCTCGGGAAAGTCTTGATCGAGCAGTGCCGAGACATCCTCCACCGATAGATACTCCGGCAAACGCTCAGCCTTTTTAGGCAGGCGCAACGCCGCCGTCGGGTTTTGGGCCACGGCCCCATCGCGCACCAAAAAGGCATGCAGGCCCTTCACGGCAGCAAGCGCACGCTCCACCGAGGCGTCGGAATAGCCTCCGTCGCGGCGATCGGCGACAAAGCCCTCCACGATCTGACGGGTCACCTCTTCAAAAGACACAATACCCACCCGCTCCAGATAGGCGCAGTACGTCGTCAGGTCACGACGATAGGCCGCAATCGTGTTGCGCGCCAAGCCCCGCTCGACCGCGAGGTAATCGAGATACTCCCCCGCCGCCACGGCGAGCGACGAGGGAGTAGCTTCGGTATGTTCCTTATTCGCCGGCACCCTTAGTCCGTAGCGAGGTTCATGGGCGTCACCTGCAGACGGTCGACACCCTCATGCTGGCCAATCGAAGCGCGTACGAACTCGCGGAACAGCGGCTGCGGGTTGGTCGGGCGGCTCTTGAACTCGGGATGAGCCTGGGTTGCCACATACCACGGATGCACGTCGCGCGGCAGCTCGACCATCTCGACCAGGCGCTCGTCGGGCGACAGACCCGAGATAACCAAACCGGCGTCCTCGAGCTGGTCGCGGAAGGCGTTGTTGAACTCAAAGCGGTGACGGTGACGCTCGTAGACGAGTTCCTCGCCATATGCCTCGCGAGCAAGGGTATCGGCAGCAAGCTTGCACGGATAGGCACCCAGACGCATGGTGCCGCCCTTCTCGGTCACGTCCTCCTGCGAGCTCATCAGGTCGATGACGCTATACGGGCCATCCGGATCGAACTCAGAGGAGCTGGCGCCGGCGAGGCCGACGACATTGCGGGCGAACTCGCACACGGCCACCTGCATACCCAGGCAAATGCCCAGATACGGAATCTTGTGCTCACGGGCAAACTCGGCCGCGAGGATCTTGCCCTCCAGGGCGCGCTTGCCAAAGCCGCCGGGGACCAGGATGCCCGAGGCGTCGCCTAGAACCTCGGAGACATTCTGCCCATCGAGGCTCTCGCCGTCGACTAGCTGGACGTCCACATGGCGATCGTAGAAGACGCCCGCATGGTGCAGGGCCTCGATAACCGACAGGTACGCATCGGGCAGCTGCGTGTACTTACCCACGACGGCGATCTTCACCTTGTCGGCGTGATGGTTGGCGTGATTCTGTTTGCGCAGGAACTCGTTCCACTCGCTCATGTCGCGCTCACGCGGATCCAGACCCAGGCGCTCGCAAATGCGCAGGTCAAAGTCCTGCTCGGCAAGCAGCTGCGGAACATCGTAAATGCTCGCGCAGTCCTCGTTGGTAAAGACGCAATCGGTGTCGACGTCGCAGAAGCTTGCGATCTTTCCGCGGATAGCGTCATCGATATGGTGGTCGGAGCGCAGCACGATAATATCGGGCTGGATGCCAAAGCTGCGGAGCTCCTTGACGGAATGCTGCGTGGGCTTGGTCTTGACCTCGTGGGCGGCGGCGATATAGGGAACGAGCGACACGTGGATGTAGCAGACGTTCTCGGGGCCGGCCTCCTTGCGGTACTGACGGATGGCCTCGACAAACGGTTGGGACTCGATGTCGCCGATCGTGCCGCCCAGCTCGGTGATGACTACATCGGAGCCGGTCTGCTCCTCGATGCGGCGGAACTTGTCCTTAATGGCATTGGTGACGTGGGGAATCACCTGCACGGTACCGCCCAAAAAGTCGCCGCGACGCTCACGGGCGATTAGGCTTTTGTAGATGGCACCAGTCGTAAAGTTGGAATCGCGGGTCAGGTTCTCATCAATAAAGCGCTCGTAATGACCCAGGTCCAGGTCGGACTCGTAACCATCCTCGGTAACGAAGACCTCACCATGCTGGAACGGGCTCATGGTGCCGGGGTCGACGTTCAGATACGGGTCGGCCTTTTGCATCGTTACTTTGTAGCCACGCGACTTGAGCAGACGGCCCAGCGAGGCCGCGGTAATACCCTTGCCCAGGGACGAAACTACGCCACCGGTCACGAACACATGCTTGGTCATATTGAGTTACCTGCGCTTCCCGTAGAAGTTGTTTATCCACATCTTACGGGTCTTCATTGTAATACTCGCGCCGCGGACCGTTCGCAATTTTTCTCGCGTGCGATTGCATTTCTCAATCTTGAAACAAAACGCCGCCCGGTTTCCCAGGCGGCGCTGTTATGGCAAGGGTTACACGCTGCTATCGATCAGCAACCTCGTCCTCAAGCATTTCTTGAACGAGCATGCCGGTACGGACGCCCTCAAGATACCACTCGCCACGTTCGGTGAGGCAAATGCCATTTGCAAGCTGACCGCCGTCGTCGCTATAACGCGAGACGACATCAATCATGCCTTCGGAATCCAAGCGATCGATTGCGGCGCGGGCACGATACGGCGAAACCCCCACGCGCTCGGCAAGCGTTTTGCGCGAGAAACCATACGGCCCGCCATTGTCTTCGGTTTGCTGGTCGATCTCCATCAACACCAGCACCTCGACACGCTTCATATCGTTGACACTCGCACGACCCTTGCCCGCCATAGCAGCCTCCTCAAACCGAGCACGAGCATCTAACGCGCCGTGCGCGACCGACACACCTCACGATGGCAGGTAATATCCATCATGCGGCATCCCGCTAAGGATGAAACAGTTACGGTTATTGTATACCGCTCAAATTGTTTCTAGGCAGGTAAACGGCTATTTTTCGCCGAAATAGGCGCTTTATTGATCAAAAAGCCGTACCGGGCGCTAACCCGATACGGCCAAAATGCAATGCAATTACCGCGGTGCTTCAAACTTAGCGATGGAAGAAACCGCGGCGCTCAAACTTGGGCTCGCAGCACACGTTGATACCCAGTTTGCGCAGTACCGTCTCGTCCGTCGGCGAGATAATCACGCTAAAGAAGGCATCGCAACCGCGCAGCTGCTCCAGGCCTGAAAGGACGCGAGCGGCCGTCTCACTCGTGGCCGAGGTGATCGACAGCGCCATAAGCGTCTCGTCGGTGTGGAGGCGCGGGTTTTTGCTGCCCAGGAAATGCGTCTTGAGCTTGCTGATGGGCTCGATCGCCTCATCGCTAATGACCTCGAGCTCAAGGTCGACGCCCGAGACATGCTTAAGTGCATTCATAATGAGCGAACTTGCGGCGCCCAGGCGCGTGGAGGTCTTACCGGTCACCACGGAGCCATCGGGCATGACCATGGCACCCACGGGACCACCCGTCAGTTGCTCCCTGGTGAGGGCCGCCGAGCGCGCCGGTGAGTAGTTCTTATCGATGCCAGCTTTCTTCATAATAATCTTGAGACGGTCGACTTGTTCATCGCCCACGCCGGTACGGCGCACATTTTCGACCGCGGTAAAGTAGCGGCGGACGATCTCCATCTTGGAAGCGTCGCGGCAGGCATCGTCATCGGTGATGGCAAAGCCAACCATATTGACGCCCATGTCCGTAGGGCTCTGGTAGGGACTCTTGCCCAGGATCTTTTCCATCAGGGCACGAACTACCGGGAAGGCCTCGACGTCGCGGTTGTAGTTGACCGTGGTCTTGTTGTAGGCCTCAAGGTGGAACGAATCGATGATATTGGCGTCGTCGAGGTCAGCCGTGGCGGCCTCGTAGGCAATATTGACCGGATGCGTAAGGGGCAGATTCCAAACCGGGAAGGTCTCGAATTTGGCATAGCCGGCGGCCGTGCCATGCTTGTGCTCGTGATAGAGCTGAGACAGGCAGGTGGCAAGCTTGCCCGAGCCGGGGCCGGGTGCCGTCACGACAACGAGCGGACGCGTGGTCTCGACAAACTCGTTCTTGCCGTAGCCATCGTCGGACACGATCAGATCGACATCGTGCGGATACCCCTCGATGGGATAGTGCAGCTTGGCGGGAATGCCGAGCGCGTTCAGGCGGTTGCGGAACACATCGGCAGCAGGCTGGCCAGCGTACTGGGTGATGACCACAGCCGCGACGGCAAAGCCGTTGCCGCGGAACAGGTCAACCAGGCGCAGCACATCCTCGTCATAGGTAATACCAAGGTCACCACGAGCCTTGTTTTTCTCGATGTGGTTCGCGTTGATCGCGATGATAACCTCGACATCATCGGCGATGCTCTTGAGCATGCGGAACTTGCTGTCCGGTTCAAAACCCGGCAGCACGCGGCTCGCATGATAGTCATCGAACAGCTTACCGCCAAACTCCAAATAGAGCTTGCCACCAAACTGCGAGATGCGCTCCTTAATGTGAGCAGCCTGCAGCTCGATATACTTCGCATTGTCGAAACCCTGGCGCATATATGGCTCCCGTCCCGTTTCCATTTAATGTTCTAGGCGATTATAACGGAGCAGACCCTTCCCAACACCCAAGCAGCCAACGGGCACCAACCAAACACGCCATCGATAAGTTGCGGTGGAATAGTTCCCGTTTAACCCCTCAAGACGGCCAAACAGGAACTATTCCACCGCAACTTCCCCTTTTGGCGCAAAGTAATCTGACCCCTTTGCACCAACAGCAGAAACGTTGCGGGCAGAGAACGGACAGCGAACAGGCACCAGAGCGAGCAAGCTGTCCCCCTGCAGCAACAATGGCAGCGCCGCAGGTGGGGCAAAAGTCAGCGAAAGCCCGCCAGAGCGAGCAAGGTGACGTGAAAGAGGAGGGCATAGGCCTTTTGGCCATGCCCGACGATTGAACGTCAGATTGCCGCTCTGGCGGGCTTGCAGCGTCGAGTGGTTCCGGCGTTTGGTAAAACGCCGGAACACAAGAGCGCCCCCTCCCGCGCACGGAACGGGAGGGGGCTAAAGGTAGGAGTCTACCGGTGGGTTTACCCCACCGGACAGACGATGACCAGGTGATCCTCTACAGGATCGTCAAGGTTTCCGTGGGGTACCCATTGGGTACTTAGAGCAGCACGCAGGCGACGGTCAGGATGACGGCGCAGACGACGGAGAGAGCGACGATGAGCTTAAGGGCAAACTTGAGCCAGGTCGTCCACTCGATCTTGGCCAGGGCGAGACCGCCCATGATGGCGCCGGAGGTCGGGGTGAACAGGTTCACGACACCGATGGCGGCGGAGAAAATCATGACCATGACCTCGGGCGAGAAGCCGAGCTTAACAGCCAGCGGTCCCATGATGGGCATGGAGACAGTAGCCATACCGGAGGTCGAGGGGATCAGGAAGGACAGGCCAAAGTAGACCAGGAAGCTCATGGGAGCGAAGATCACGCCGGACAGGCCAGCCAGAGCATTGGCGGCAGCATCGAGGACGTAGACGTCGAGGCCGGTGCTAGCCATGAGGACGGAGATACCACGGGCGAGAGCGATGACGAGGACAACGGACATCATGTCGGCAGCGCCGGTGATGAAGGTGTTGACGATCTGCTTCTCGGACAGGCCACCGATGATACCGATCAGGATAGCCATGAGGAAGAACCAGGTGGAAGCCTCGTCGAAGTACCACTGGCCAATGGGCAGGCCGGTGATCAGGGCAGACCAGCCCTGAACGATGGCGTTACCGTCGGCGTCATAGACAGCGCCAGCATCGAAGAAGTTGGCGACGCCCTCGTTGAGGTCGGCCAGCGGGATGAAGCCGACGATCATGACGACGAAGGTGAAGGCAAAGGCGATCAGAACACCCTTCTGACGACCGGTGAGCTTAACCTCCTTGTTAACCTCGGAAGCAGCCTTGCCGTGAGCCTCTTCGGCGTCCTTGAGCTCCTGCATCGAAAGGATGGTGGAACCCTTGTCGGCCTTGACCTTCTTGGCATAGCTCATGACGAAGAAGATGGACATGGCGGTGGTAACAATCCACAGGACGGCACCGAGGCCGATGATGATGGACTGGTTGACCTCAATGCCAACACCGGTCAGAGCGTCGACGGCAGCGCCGACGGCGAACGGGTTAACCGTGGAGCCGAGGCAGCCGCAGCCAGCGCCGAGCAGGACGGTGGCGGCGCCGACCATGGGGTCGAAGCCAGCAGCCATCATAGTAGCGGCGAGCAGGGCGTAGAAGGGAACGGTCTCCTCGCACATACCATAGGTGGTACCACCGAGGGAGAAGATGAGCATCAGCACGGGAACGAGCATGATCTCGTTGCCCTTAAGCTTCTGCACCAGAACGGCAATGCCGTTGTCCAGGGCGCCGGTCTCGGTCATCATGCCGAGGAAGCCGCCGAGGATCATAACGAAGAGGCAGACGGGCAGAGCGTCAGCGAAGCCCTTGACCGGGGCGGTGCAGAAATCGCTCAGGCGGGCAGCGGTAACCTCGCCACCGGACGTACCGGAGACGATAACGGTAACAACCGCGACGATTGCCAGCAGAGCAAGAAGAATGGTGAACGATGAAGGCATACCGCGCTTTTTCTTAGCGGTCTCAGTCATAGTTCTCATCCCCCCTTCATAAATCATTTACTGATCTCGCCCGAAGCGGCTCTTCCGTGCCGTGCATGTCGCTCAGTGCGAGATTTTTACCAGACAAAAGCGCTCGGGGTGCGCAGCAATGCACCCCGAGCGAGATGCTAGAAGCTCTTACTTGAGCGTAGCGTACATGACAGCCTTGATGGTGTGCATGCGGTTCTCGGCCTCGTCGAAGACCTTGGAAGCGGGGCTCTCGAAGACCTCGTCGGTGACCTCCTGCTCGGTGATGCCGAACTGCTCGCACTTCTCGGCGCCAATCGTGGTGTTGGTGTCGTGGAAGCTGGGCAGGCAGTGCAGGAAGATGGCACCCGGGTTGGCCATAGCCATGACCTCGGAGGTAACACGATACGGGGTGAGCTGAGCGATGCGCTCGGCCCAGACCTCGTCGGGCTCGCCCATGGAGACCCACACGTCGGTGTAGATGACGTCGGCACCGGTGACGCCGTCCTTGACGTCGGTGGTCAGCTTGATGGTGCAGCCGTTGGCCTCGGCGATGGGCTTGCAGGCCTCGATGACGTCGTCAGCGGGCATGCACTCCTCGGGGCCGCAGGCCACGAAGTTCATGCCGAGCTTGGAGCAGACAACCATGAGGGAGCGAGCGACGTTGTTCTTGCAGTCGCCCATGAAGACGAGGGTCTTGCCCTTGATGTCGTAGTTGAAGTTCTCCTGGACGGTCAGGATATCGGCGAGCATCTGGGTGGGGTGCCACTCGGTGGTCAGGCCGTTCCAGACGGGCACGCCGGACTTAGCAGCGAGCTCCTCGACGTCGTCCTGGGCAAAGCCGCGGAACTCGATGCCGTCATACATGCGGCCGAGAACGCGGGCGGTGTCCTCGATGGACTCCTTCTTGCCCATCTGCGACGAACCAGGATCGAGGTAGGTGACGCCCATGCCCAGATCCATGCCGCCGACCTCGAAGGCGCAGCGGGTACGAGTGGAGGTCTTCTGGAAGAGCAGAACGATGTTCTTGCCCTCGAGATAGCGGTGCGGAACACCAGCGCGCTTCATGTCCTTGAAGTTCTTGGAGAGCTTGAGCAGGTACTCGATCTCCTCGGTGGTGAGGTCGAGAAGCTTGAGGAAGCTACGGCCGGAGAGGTTAACACCCATGGTTCGATTCCTTTCGAAGAAATGAATTACGTAAGTATTAGTGTTGCCCGTTTAACGAGCGAAGCCGGTGCGGTTGTAGGGGGACCGCACCGGAAACGGAAAGACTTAGAGGTCCTCGCGCCAGAAGGGCATGCTCATGCAGCGCGGGCCG